>JAFDHU010000254.1 GCA_019308625.1 Deltaproteobacteria bacterium | reverse complement strand
CCCAAGCCTTTGCCCCCAATCACCCGATAACCTCTTGTCCCGGTGGTACTCTTAAACGCACAGGCGTTGCTTCAGCCTCTGATATTCCCCCTCGGTGAGGAGATTTTCCCGGTAAAGGTGGTGCAGTCTAACCAGATCAGCAACTTGCTGCTCCCCTGGATCCGGATCACGGCCGGACGAGGAGAAGCCAAACTCCCCAGAAACCGGCTGATTTCGCCGGAGGGGAATCTCCTCCGGGAGGGGGAAATTCTCCAGCTTCGCCGTCAAATCCTGAAGTCGGGCTTGCAATTCTTCATTTTCCCGACTCAGGGCCAGAAGGCGGGCGGCGTTGGCCACCGCTAGGTCCAGCTCCTGGAGCTTAAAAGGTTTGCGCAGGTAGCTGTAAGCCCCCTCCCGAATGGCTTCCAGGGCGCTGTCCAAGGAGGCATGGCCGGTCATAATCACCACCAGGGTGCCTTCATCTTTCCGCCTGGCTGCCCGTAGCACTGCCAAGCCATCGGCCTCGGGCATCACCAAGTCGGCGATCACCAGGGAATAAAAATTATCCTTCAGGAATTCCAGGGCCTCCCGGCCGTTGGCGGCCAGGTCCACCCGATGACCCCGATCCCGCAGGAATCCGGCCAAGGCCTCCCCCAGATGGAGGTCGTCCTCGGCAATAAGAATGTTCAAGGAGGTATGCCCGTCAGTCACCTGATTTCGCCTCCAAGGGTCCACCTGGGAACCTGTTCGGACCGCGGCTGGATCGTCCCTCCAGCTATCCAAGTTGAAGTCTTTACCACCTTTATCGGATGGTTAGGATGCGGGTATTAAAAAATCGCCTTTAAGTTCAAAGGCACAAATGCCGATGAGGGCCTCTTTGGGGGAGGGTCAAAAAAAATCGGTGAGGTAAGGGTTGTGCTCTTTTTCCTGGCCCAGGGTGGAGGAGGCGGAGCCCCCGTAGTCATGGCCAGGCCAGATACGGGTATCATCCGGCAAGGGCAGGAGCTTTTGCTGCAGGGATTGGAGCAGGGCCTCCAGGGACCCGCCGGGCAGGTCGGTGCGGCCGGCGGCTTCCACGAACAAGGTATCGCCGGTGAACAGATGCCCGGGGAACAGCAGACAGATGGAACCGGGGGTGTGTCCGGGGGTGTGGATCACGGTGGCTTCCCAGAGGCCCAGGGGCAGGCGGTGGCCGTCTTCCACGGGGAGGTCGACGCGCCTTAAGGGCGGAAAGCCTTCGGCCCGGGCCATCTCCTGCATTTCCGGGCGGCTGAAGAACTCCCAGTCCAGGCGATGCATGATCACGGGAGCGCCGGTGGCCTCCTGCCAGTAGTCGTTGCCAGCGGTGTGGTCCGCATGGCCATGGGTATTGACAATCCAGCGCAGACGCCAGTTTTCCTGCTTTAAGCGCTCCAGCAGGGCGGGGGCGGGACCTCCGGGATCCACCACCAAGGCTTCCTTTTTCTTCGGGCAGGCCACCAGATAGGAGATAACTTCCAGGGGGCCGGTTTTTTCCGGGATGATGGTCAGGCTCATGAAACTTCAGCCACCAGCAGCCGCGACAGGCCCTACTTGTGGAGAAACCGGAAAATCATCTGCTGATTGCGCAGGGCGTAGATCTCCGCCTTGATGAACTGGACGTGCGCCCGTTCGTATTCATCTTTGGCCTGGCGCTGATAGGAAAGGGAGAGTTCCGACTGCCCCCGGGCTTCGGCTTGCTGGCTTTTCTTTTCCTTTTCCTGGGCGGATTGCATCAGCCGCTCAGCCTGGGCCAGGGCATCCTGGGAAAGCTTTTTGTTGATGGCTTCTTGCTGCAACTCTTTGTCGGTCAGCACGCGCTCCTTTTGGGCCCGGCTGCATTCCTTGACCAGAATGGAAAACAGGGAGTTGGCTTCCTTCACCAGGGCTTTGGCTTCCGCGGTATAGTGGTTATTCAGTTTCTTTTCGGCCTTATCCAAAAGAGCCGAGGCCCGTTTGTAAATGATGGCGTGGTCGGGCCCGCACTCCGGAGATTTGGACTGGGCCAGGCCTGGGGCCGCCACCATAACAGTCAGGAACAACACCAGCAACAACCGAGACACACGGGGAAACGGCATGGTTCAGTCCTTTTTTAGTGGAGCCGGAAGGTTTCGGTAATGGCCCTCTGAAATTTCGGCCGGTAGATCAGATCAAAGGCCAGCTCTTTGCCGGGAAACAGCTTCAAGGCCTGGCTCCGGATGTTTTCCACCACCTGTTCCGCCTGGGTGCGGGTATAGCGGCCGGCGCGGATTTCGCCCAGCGCCAGGTCCACCAGGAAGCGCAGGTAACGAAGGTTCCGATTTTCCTCCCGAATGGCCTGCTGCAGATCTTCCGGAATGGGCTTGTTGGTCAAGACAGTTTCTCCTGGGTGCCGTTTCGGCGGTATTTTCCTTCGTGATTCCGACCCAAAGGCTGGGAATTATTCTACCCTGTACTTCCGCGGCTGTAAAGGAATAAGTCCCAGTCGGCGGGGTCTCCGGGATTCGGTGACCGTCAGCCGCGGTGCCGCCGGCTCTTTGGTGACGTCCTGGGCGATGCCGGTCTTGGCTTTGAGCACCCTGAGCACTTTGCGCCAATCAATGCGGTCATACAGCCGGTGGCTTTTCACCAGGGCCTGCACCCAGGCCATGCTATCAAATTTTTTCCGGTAAATGTCGGGATGCGCTTCCAGATAGATTCTCCCTCGGGGAGTGAGGGCCATTTTGACGGGCTGATAAATGATTTTCACCATGGTGCCCAGTTCCACCAAGGGGAACAACTGGGAGATTTCCTCCGGCAGCATGCGGATGCAGCCATGAGACACCAAACGCCCGATGCTCCAGGGCCGGTTGGTGGCGTGGATGCCCACCCCGGGGGCGGAGGTGCCCATCCAGAAAGGTCCCAGAGGATTGCGGGGACCGGGAGGGACCCGTTCCAG
>JAFDHU010000253.1 GCA_019308625.1 Deltaproteobacteria bacterium | reverse complement strand
GTGGCCCCGGAGGAGGACTATCTGATCTTGCCGGAGCAGCTTAAAGAGTTATGGCAGGGTTCAACCCGGGTCTTCCTCCTGGCCGATGAGGTGCTGCAACTGGAGCCCTATCTGACCCAAGCCCCGGTACAGCTCGCCTTCCCCGGGAAGCTTCTGCTCCTGAATCGGCCTCCCGGCTTGGCCCACCGGCCCTGAGAGGAAGGGAAGCAACCGCCGGTTTGGCCCCCGCCGGTTTGGCCCTTTCCTCCCCGGCAAAGCCGCCGTCACCCGCATTTATGTATGATAGTGGCTGGCAGGCTGGAGGGTCCGGCTCAGTCGCCCCAAACCATGTCATTGCGGACCCAGCCGATTTCTTCTTTTTCAATGTAGTAGCCGATTTTCACCCACTTGCCCCGGCGGTCAAAAATCCGGTACACCTCCCCCTTGTCCACCTGGCCCACCACCTTATGCTTTAACCCGGGGCCCCGCCGGACATTGACCCTTTCCTTCAGCACCACCGCAGTGGGGATGTCAGAGAGCAACGGCCGGTAGACCCAGCCGGTATTGCCCACCCAATCCTTGAAGCGGACCCACTCGCCTTTCCTTTCCAGAACCTGAATAGGGTACCCCAAATGCACCTGAAAAAGGACTTCGCTTTTCAGGCTCGGCCCGCTCCTGATATTGACCTTGTCTTTGCCGATGCTCATCATGGTTTTGCCCCAGGCGGGAGCTGTCAGAAGGCTCACCATGACTGCGGCAATAACCAGTACTCTCTGCATGACCACCCTCCTGTGGAAAAAGATTTTCCCAAGGCTTGGGGCCCTAACGCCACCGCTCCTGGTTGTCCGGGAAATGATAGGGCTGCCAGAATCCTGCTTGAGGAAACACCTAAGACAGGAAAACAACGCACAAGGAACCTGCACCTTCCCCCGGCTTCCTAGGCTTTACCTCCCCCCTTAAACCACCCGCTTACAACGGCTATCATCCTATAAAGGATATTCAAGTTTTGTCAACCCTTATTCAAACTGGTCAGATTCACCGTTCTGGCCCTCTTGAACCCTGGCCTGCCGCCGGCCTGGAGCCCTTCCCGAACCTGACGCTTGATCGCCTGGGCCACGTCGGTTCAGGATCTCAGGTCCGCCCGACTTGCCCAACCCGGGAAAAAAACTTATCATGTGGTTGAGCCTATTCACCAGGAGAGAGCCCGGAGTGGCCCCTTGGAGCAAGCTTCTGGGCCACCGCCCCTTACCCACTGCTATCCCCTGATTTTCCGGGGCACTTTAGAACAGCATGATCCCTTTACGAGACAGCATCCCCTCCTCCCGCCCGCCGGTGGTCAATTACACCATCATCGGTTTAAATGTGGTGATTTTCCTGTTTGAGGTGAGCCTGGGACCACACCTGCAGGAATTTGTCGCCGCCCTGGGATTTATTCCGGCCCGTTTTCTGGTTCATCTCAGACAGGGTGACCTGGCCGCCTCCCTCCTCCCCCTGTTCACCTCCATGTTTCTACACGGCGGTTGGTTTCATCTCATCGCCAATATGTGGAGTCTGTATATCTTCGGGGACAATGTGGAAGACACTTTTGGGCACGGGCGGTTCCTGGTTTTTTACCTGACCTGCGGCCTGCTAGCTGCTTTTGCCCAACTGGTGTCCGCGCCGTCTTCCCGTGTTCCCATGGTGGGGGCCAGCGGCGCCATCGCCGGCGTTATGGGGGCCTACTTCTCCCTTTTTCCCTGGGCCCGGGTTCTGACTCTGGTGCCCGTGTTCTTTTTTGTGGTCATTGAAATTCCGGCCTATGTGTTTTTGGGCCTCTGGTTTCTTTTCCAATTTATGTCCGGCACCGCCACTATCGGTACCGCCCAAGTGGGAGGAGTGGCCTTCTGGGCCCATGTGGGCGGCTTTGTGGCCGGCTTCCTGCTGGTCCGCCTCTCTCTCCCCCACCGATTTTCTGGCCGCCGGGTACCATGAAACTACTAAAGCTTGAAAGTGCATATATTTACAAGCCATGAAGATCTTGATGATTCAGCCTTCCCGTTTGCTACCCGATGGCCGGGTACTCAAACGTCGCCAGCGCTGGCTTTTGGGCATGACCCTCCCATACGTGGCAGCTCTGACCCCTAAAGATATCCAGGTGGAGATTAAAGACGATCTGCTGGAGGACATCACCTTCCGGGAGGACTGCGACTTGGTGGCCTTGTCCTGCATGTCGCACCAAGCCCCCCGGGCCTACCAGATCGCCCAGGGCTTCCGGCGCCGAGGTATCCCCGTGGTGATGGGGGGATTCCACGCCACCTTGGCCCCGGAGGAATGTGGGGAGCACGTTGATGCCCTGGTGTGGGGGGAAGCCGAAGAAACCTGGCCCCGTCTTTTGGAAGATTTCCGGGCTGGGTGGCTTAAGCCCCTGTACCGTCCCGACAGGCTCTCCGACCTGAAAAATCTGCCTGTACCCCGGTATGACCTGCTCAACCTGAAGCGCTACAAGCTTCTGAATATTCCCTCCCAAACCACCCGGGGGTGCCCTTATAATTGCAATTATTGTGAAGTGACCCAGGTCTACGGCGGCCGCTACCGGCACCGGCCGGTGGATGAGGTCATCCACGAAATCAAAGAGCTCCAGCAACTCACCGGAAGCCCTTTCATCTATTTCGTGGACGACAACTTCGTGGCCAACCGCCATCACGCCATGGCCATCATGGAGCGGCTGATCCCTTTGAAGCTGGTTTATGGCTGCCTGGCTACGGTGAATGTGGGCAATGATGCTGAACTTCTGGATCTTATGCAGCAGAGCGGTTGCTTGCATGTCAACATTGGCATGGAAAGCATCAGCCCCGAAAGTCTCGCAGCCATCAACAAAAAGCAAAACAAGGTACGAGACTATGAAAGGCAGTTTAAGGCCCTGCGGGACCGGGGTATCGGCTATTCGGTGAATGTTATGTTCGGGCTGGACGGTGACCGCCCGGACATCTTTGACAGCACCGTGGACTTTCTCATCAGAATCAAGGCCCCAGTGGCCTTCATGTTCATTCTGGCGCCCCGGCCGGGCACCAAGGTGCGGGAGCAGCTACTGCGGGAGGGTCGGATCTTTAATCACGACTGGCAAAAATACTGCGGCTACCAGGTCGTGTTTCATCCCAAGCATATGAGCGCGCGGTGCCTGGAAGA
>JAFDHU010000252.1 GCA_019308625.1 Deltaproteobacteria bacterium | reverse complement strand
TGATTCTGGAGGGCGAGGGGGCCATTGAGCTGAACCGGCGGCTCATGGGGGCCACCGACTACCGGCAGGCCGAACCGGGCACCATCCGGGCCGATTTCGCCCGGGACATTGAGGCCAACATCGTGCACGGCTCCGACTCCCCTGAGACCGCGGCCCAAGAGATTGCCTTCTTTTTCAACTCCCTGGAAGTGGTGTAAATGCCTGAAGTCCCCACCGACGAAGTGGGCCTCATCGCCGCCCTGGCCCGGCTTTTCGGCCCCTCCCCCCCGGAGGTGCTTCTGGGCATCGGCGATGACTGCGCGGCGCTGGACCTGGGAGGGGACCGCCTGCTGCTGTGGACCGTGGACACCCTGGTGGAGGGGGTGCACTTTGACCTGTCCTACACCTCCCTCCGGCAATTGGGCCGCAAGGCCCTGGCCGTCAATGTCAGCGACATCGCGGCCATGGGGGGAGAGCCGGCCTATGCCCTGCTTTCCCTGGGATGGCCCCCCGGCCGGGAGCTGGCAGCAGCCCTGGCAGTGGGCCAGGGGCTGGCCGAGGCCGCCCGGGAATACCACGTGGCGGTGGTGGGCGGCGATACGGTGGCCTCCCCCCCGGGGATAACGGTGACGGTGGCGGTGCTGGGGCGGGTGCCCCGGGCGGAGCTGCTCACCCGGGCCGGGGCCAAGGTGGGGGACCATATTTATGTAACCGGCAACCTGGGTGAGGCTGCCGCGGGTCTGGAAATTCTGCGCCGCGGCTGGCAGGCTCCGGCCGACCTCGCCGGGCCCCTGGTAAGGGCCCATCTGGAGCCCGTCCCCCGGGTGGCCGCGGGCCGGCTCCTGGCCCAAAACCGCTTGGCCACCTCTGCCATTGACCTCTCCGACGGCGTGGCCACTGATTTGCTCCATATCTGCCGGACCAGCGGCGTGGGCGCCCGGCTGGAGGCAGAGGCCATCCCGTGGTCCTCGGGGGTGGAGTGGGTGGCCCGGGAACTGGGCCGCTCGCCCCTGGACCTGGCCCTGAAGGGAGGGGAAGATTATCACCTGCTGTTCACTACTCCGCCGGAGATGGAGGAGCTTTTGGCCGAGGCTTTTATCCGGGCACATTTGCCGGAGCCGAAAAAAATCGGGGTGGTGGTTTCCGGCCGGGAAGTGATTCTGAGCAGCTTAGGCGGGGAGGAGGTGATTTCCGGCAGCGGCTTTGACCATTTCCGGCTTGACCTGACCCCCGGGAAGGACTAACATGAGAAAAATCGCACCAATAATTCCCTGACCGAGTCTCTGCCCATGTCTGCCACGAATGAAGACCGTCCCCTGAAAGTCTGCTTCACCTGCCAGTACTGGGAACCCAAATTAAAGGGTTTTTGCCAGCGCCTCCAGCAAGGAGTGGGAAAATTCCATATCTGCGAGGACTGGAGCAGCGCCGCCCAGGAAACGGCCGACACGCTTCTGGCCGAACCCCAGAAAGCCGCCGGTACCGGCCGTGTCTGAGTCTGAGGAACAAAGGACGAAGACCCCCGCCGTTTTCACTCCCCGTTTTTAGGGCCAGAGGAGGGTGCCATGCAGGACATCGCGTTTGAAGGCTTGGTGCATGGAGTGTATGTGGTGACCACCCGCGTGGACGACAAAGTCAACGGCATGACCGCCGCCTGGGTGTCCCAGGTTTCCCTCAACCCCCTGCTGATCATGGTGTCCATCGCTCCGCCTCGCTATACCCACGACCTGATCAAGCAAAGCGGCGTTTTCGCCATCAACGTGTTGACCACGGAACAGGTGGATTTGGGGAAACGCTTCGGTTACAAAAGTGGCCGCAAGGTGGACAAGTTTGCCGGCTTGGAGTACTTCACTGCCAAGACCGGGGCCCCCATTCTGCCCCAGGCTTTTGCTTATTTTGACCTCAAGCTGGTGGACACTTTTACTGCAGGAGACCACACCCTTTTCGTGGGGGAGGTGGTGGATGCCAAGGTTCTTCACTCTGAGGCCCGCCCGCTGAGATTTCATAAAGATGATTTCTTCTAGAAAAAATTATTGACAAAAATATGCCAGAAGTTTTAGATGTACTGGCCATATTGGCAGCTTTAGTTTATCAACTACAAAGCCGAATTATTCGGTAAAATCATGAACCTGGGGATTTCGGGAAGATGAACTTTGGGGAATTGGGGGTAATCTGTCTCAATTGCGGGCTGCAGGAGGAATGTCAGAACTGCCTGTGGTGGGAATGGGATTCCCAGCGGGGGCTGTGCGGCAACAGTCAAAGCTTGGTGTGTCCCATTTATCGCCGCAAACGTTTTTTTACCGACTTTCTATCGCCGGTATACGAGGCGACGCCCCGCTGAGGCCGCCTGCCCGGCGGAGCCGGCGGCTGAGGATATCTGCCTGCCTGAGGGGGAGAGGCAGCCGGTAGCGTCGCACGCAACCCAGGGTAAGGTCCCGGCATTCTGCCAGGGTAAGGCGGTGTCCGGGGGAGATGTAAAGAGGCCTGACCCCATCCCGGGTCCGTACGATCCATCCCACCGTTTCTCCCTCCCAGTACAAGGGGCTGGCAGAGCCCGCCGGGTAGTCCGGCTCCCGGCCTTCCCCTACTAGACGGCTTTTGGCCACCCCGATAGTGGGGAGATCCAGAAGCAGACCCAAATGGGAAGCCAGCCCCAAGCCCCGGGGATGAGCGATGCCCTGGCCGTCCACCAAAACCACCTCCGGAGTGCGGTTCAGCCTGGCCAAGGCCGCGGCCAGCACCGGGGCCTCCCTAAAGCTCAGCAGCCCCGGGATATAGGGAAACGAGCAGGCTTCCTTTGCTCCCGCCTCTTCCAGAAACTCCAGGTCGGGATAGGAGTAAAGGACGGCGGCGCCGTAAATAATCCGTTCCGCCCGGTCATAGGCGGCATCCACGCCAGCCACCAGGCGGGGAACCCGGCCCAAAGGCGCGAGCCTCACCCGGGCGCGCATCTTCTCCTGCCA
>JAFDHU010000005.1 GCA_019308625.1 Deltaproteobacteria bacterium | reverse complement strand
TGGCGGTGCGGGTTAAGATGCATGACAAGCGCCTGCGCAAGCTGAAAACCATGCGGAAGGAAATGGACGGCGTGACCCTGGCCGGAACCCCGGGGGCGCCGGTGGCCTTGCTGTGCTGGGGCTCCAGCTTCGGGGCCGTGCGGGAAGCCGCCGAGCGCCTGGAACAGGAAAACACCCCGGCTCGGGTGGTGCATTTAAGCGAATTGTGGCCCTTTCCGAAAGAGCCGGTAAGCAGAGCCTTGGAAGGAGCCCAGAAGATCATCGGCGTGGAAGGCAATGCCGTGGGCCAGCTCAACCGCCTGCTGCGCCAGGAAACGGGACTTGCGGCGGATCACCTGGTTTTGAGATATGACGGCCGACCCTTTACCCCGGAGTACCTCCTCAGGGGTCTGCAGGGCTGGATATAGGGAGTGAGGCGATGCTGCCATTGGAGACTTATAAAGGCATTGAATCCGCCTGGTGCCCGGGGTGCGGCAATTTCCCCATGCTGTATGCCTTTAAGGAGGCCTTGGCGGAGCTGGAAATCCGGCCCCAGGACCTGCTGCTGGTGTCGGGCATCGGCCAGGCCAGCAAGTTTCCCCACTACCTCAAATGCAACATTTTCAATGGCATCCATGGCCGGACTCTGCCGGTGGCCACCGGCGCCCGGCTGGCCAACCCCCACCTCAAGGTGGTGGTCACCACCGGCGACGGCGACTGCTACGGGGAGGGGGGCAACCATCTGCTGGCCACCTTCCGCCGCAACCCGGACATGACTCTGGTGGTGCATAACAATCAGGTTTACGGCCTGACCAAGGGCCAGGCCTCCCCCACCAGCGACCAGGGCTTTCAGACCATTATCCAGCCCCAGGGAGTACCCTATCCGCCGCTGCACGCCCTGGCCCTGGCGGTGGCCCAGGACTGCTCCTGGGTGGCCCGGGGCTTCGCTGGCCTGCGGACCCACCTCAAGGAGCTGTACAAACAGGCCCTCACCCACCGGGGCTTCGCCCTGCTGGAGGTGCTGCAGCCCTGCGTGACTTTCAACAAGGTCAACACCTACCAGTGGTATCAGCAGCGGGTGTATAAGGTGGAGGACACCCCCGATTATGACCCGGAAAACGAGCTGTGGGCCTGTCAGAAGGCCAAGGAGTGGGGGGAGCGTATACCCATCGGGGTGATTTACCGAAAACCCCGGCCGGTGTTTGAAGAATCCTATGAGGTGCTGGCCGCCGGACCTCTGGCCCGTCAGGAGCGGGAGTGCCCCATTGACCAGCTCCTGGAGGATTTCTACTGAGAACCAAAGTATGGCAAGTAGCAAATCTGCACCCAGCCGACAAGGAGTGTGAAATGACTTCGCTGCTGGAAAAGAGCTCCTGGGAAATTCTGAAGGACCCCAACCGCATCCTGTTGGAGGAAGACTACAGCCGCATGGAACTGCTCATTTATCTCCTCACCTTTGCGGTGGAGGTCGGGCTGGCCTTTGTGCTGGCTATTCAGTATTTGCGCGGTTGAGCTGCACAGACGGCTTGAAGGTTGGGAGTGCAAACTAAATTTTTGTATAATTAAATATAGTTGCCCCTTTGTTTGTGAACTTTTGTTAAAATAACAGTAAGCCCTTTTGTCGTGGAAACAGTGGATGGAGCCCACCAGACCTGGGGGTTACCTTGAAGCACTGACGCAGGGAGTTTGCTTATATCAAGGAACCTGACGAACAGGCTCAGGGAGGTGTGGGAAAATCATGATTAATGAACTGTTAGCCCCCGGCGGCAGCCTGGAGATGGTGGAAGCCGTGTTTCGCAACGGCGCTGATGCCGTCTATGTAGGTGCCAAGGGGTTCAGTCGCCGCAAGTGCGAATGGGAGCTGGAGGACAGCCAGATCGGCGAAGCGGTGCGCCTGGCCGCCGGCTTTGGCGGCAAGGTGCGGGTGGCCCTCAATGCTGAGATCCCCCCGGACAAGCTGTCTCTGGTTCTCAAAAAGGTGGAGAAGTACGCCCACTTCGGTATCGAAGGGGTGATTGTCAAGACGCCGGCCGTCATGCAGGAGATCCACCGGCTGTTCCCGGAGCTGATCATCCATGCCAGCGTGGGCTGTAATATACAGACCAAGGAGGAAATGGCCCGTTATCAGGCCTATGGGGCCTCCCAGATTGTGGCCTCCACGGAAATTGACACTGTGGCCAAGCTGACTCGGTTCAAACAGGAGGCCGATTCTCTGGGGTTGAAGACCGAGGTGCTGATTCACGGCAACCGTTGCATCGGGGGCGTGGGCAACTGCCTGTTCCACGAGCTCATTGCTGACAGTTATGTCAAAAAGGTCTTTCGGGATGAGGAAGGCAATGAGTTTGTGGAGTACGAAGGCTGGCCGGACCGCAGCGGCAGTTGCTTCCGGCTGTGCCTCCTGACGGACGAGCAGCGCCACAAGGTGCTGAGCCGCCGCGGCCACAGCCGGGAGTTCATTGACTCCCTGAATGAACGCATCCGCCGCAAGCCCAATGTGGCCTTTGCCATTCTGGGGGATGAACTCAAGGCCTATCTGGACCTGGGGCTGGCCACCCTCAAGATTCAGGGCCGGGAGTATGCCGTGTCCATGATCGCCAAGATGATCTGCTGTTACCGGCAGCTCATTGACGCCCACCGGCGGGGTGAGGACATCAACGGCCCCATCTTCCAGCGCATCCAGGATCGTCTGCAGATCCTCGTGGCCGATCGGGACCGGGCCCGCATGGAAAAGACCAGGGAGCTGCACCAGCACATCGTCGGGCTGTAAGGCCAATTTTGTAAACCATCTTGAGGGTTATTCCCTGCAAGCCTGCCTTATAATGAGATGGTGGGGGGTGCTGGGCAGGGGGAGAGGACTTTGCTCTCCTGCAGCCATAAGCACCGCCGCCGGTACTCAGAAAAAGGCAGGCTTTTTGTTTAAGGCAGGCTTCTTCGGGCAGTGACCAGGGAAGGCGGTGTCAGAAAACCCTCAGTTCAGGAAAGTTGAGGCTTTTTGCCGCAGGCGGCACGGTGTTCTGCCGGTGACCCCCGCCACTCAGGTTCATTCCCCGCTGCCTCTTCTGCTGGCCCATCTTGCCCTGGTAGGCCTGCTCCTGGTGGCCTGCTTCTACAATCTGAAGAACTATCCTGCCATCTGGTGGGATGAGGCCATCTTCTCCGAAACCGCGGCCAATCTCACCCAGACTGGGCGCCAGGCCTTCACCCTGCAAAGTCCGGAGCAGGAGCGCGGTTCCTCAGGACTGTCTTATTGAAACACCCGAATACGAACTGGTGTTTCTGGATGATGAGCACCGCTACCATCTCATGCCGGCTTACTATTTCATTGAGTCCGAGGCAGAGCAGGTAGTGCTTCTGAACCCCAGACCCCGCCCTTATGACTTTGATGAGGTAGGCGCGGATTTTCTGGTTCTGGGGAGTTTCGGCAAAAGCGTGTTCCGAGAGATTTACCCTCCGGCCCGGGTGGCCCGGAACTGGCGGAAGCTTGCCCAAGTGGACTTCTACGACGTGTATGTGCGCCGGGGGCGGGAATTCCGGGTGCGCCGGCCCACAACTCCGGCCTCCCGAACCTCCAGAGCTTCAGATCATGGCAAATCTTAAAACCTCTCCTTCTCGGAGCTTTCGTATTATCCGGTCAATCACTGAGTTCCGGAAATATTATGCCAGCCTTCAGGCCGGCGACCTGGTTCTGGGCCTCCTGCCCCTCAAGCCCGGAGAGGAAATCAAGCTGGTTGACCTGGTGGCAAGGGGAGTGGGGGTGTTCCCTTCGGCCTTGGCCCAGCTTTTGAGCCGCTCCAAGGCGGCCCAGGCGGAGGTGCTGGGTAAGTTCATGGTGCCGGGCACCCGGGTGGTTTACGGCGCCCCTGACCTGGCTGCCTGCCTGGCCTCCCCGGATTTCCCGGGGCAGGTGGTGTGCAAGGCCGACAAGGCCCACCTGGGGCTGGGGGTGAGCCTGTGGCCCGACCTGGAGGCCCTGGTGAGCCTGGCCGGAGTCCAGACCCTGCCCTATCCCCTGGTCATCCAGCCCCTGGTGCCGGAGGCCCGGGACCTGCGGGTGGTGGTGGCGGGAGAATATGTCGAGGCGTATGAGCGGGTCAATCCCCACAGTTTCCGGAAAAACCTATACCAAGGGGGCTTCTCCCGGGCAGCAGAGCTGGAGCCAAAGCAACTGGACTTTTGTCGGCAGGTCATGCAGCGGGGCAAATTCCCTTATGCCGTGCTGGATTTGCTGTTGACTCCGGCCGGGGAGACATTTCTCTCAGAGATTGCTCTGAAGGGTGGCTTGAAGGGCTCCCGTCTCGGCCAGCAGGGCTTTCGGGAGCTGGCCAAACGTCTGGAGGAGGAATGCTGCCAAACATGGGCAGGCTCATTGAAGACCCCGGCCTGAGGGACAAGGTCTATGTGTTCGCCGACCGGCGGGACGCCGGCCGGCAACTGGCGGCGCAGCTGCTTGACTGGCGCACTCCCCAGACGCACCTTTTCGCCATCCCGGCGGGCGGGGTGCCGGTGGGGGCCGAAATCGCCCAAAGCCTGGACCTGCCGCTGGATTTGCTCATCGTCCGTAAAATTCAACTGCCCTGGACCACCGAGGCCGGGTTCGGCGCCCTGGATCCGGACGGCCAGCCGATTTTCAACGAATGGCTCATTGAACGCACCGGCCTTACCCGGCGGCAGATTGAGGCTCAGGTGCAGAAGACCCTGGAGACCCTGAAACAGCGGGAGGCCCGTCTGCGGGGCGGCCGCCCCTATCCGGAGCTCACCGGCAGTTCCGCCATTGTGGTGGACGATGGACTGGCTTCGGGCTACACTATGCGGGCTGCCATCCGCTTCCTCAAAGCCAGAGCGGCCGCGAAGATTATAGTGGCGGTGCCCACCGGCTCAGCCCACACCGTCTCCGGCCTTCTGCCCCTGGTGGAGGTCCTGGTCTGCCTGAATGTCAGAGGCGGCTGGTCCTTCGCGGTGGCCGATGCCTATGAAAACTGGTATGATTTGGAGGAAGACGAGGTTCTGCAAATTCTGGACTCTCTCGCTCAACGATGATGAGACCGACAACGCTGGCGCGTTTGGCACTGGTATTTACCGTCGCTGTCTTCTCCCTTCAGGCCTGTGACCGGTTCATCGCCGGGGATCAGGAAAAGAGGCTGCCGGAAAAGGTCCTGAAAGTGGTCCAGGCTCCCAAAAGCAAAAAAAGGGCTGAAATTGTGCAGCGAGGCCCGCGGCAGTTGGTGCGAGTGGACGGCATCGCCGGTCCGGAGTACGACGAGATCGCCGGTCTGACCTTTATGGTGGACGGTCACCACTTGGCTTATGAGGCCAAGCGCGAGGGCAAATGGCTGCTGGTACTGGACGGCAAGGAGTGGCCCCTGGAGGCCGAGGTGGTGCATGGCAGCATCAAAGTGAGTCCTGACTACCGCCGCCTGGCGCTGGTGGGTTATTATCGGGGCAAGTGGCAGGCCATGGTCGACGGCCGCCCCGGGCCTCCCTTTGACTTCATTTGGAAAGAAACCCTCGGGTTCAGCCCTGACAGCAAGCACGTGGGCTATCTGGCTTTGGAAGGCAGTCGGGTGGCGGTAGTGGTGGACGGCAGGGTCCGGCGGCGTCTGGAGGTCCTGAAACAGGGTAAGGAAGCTTTGTCTGACTTGCTGACACCCCAGACCACGGCCACCTCTGAAAAAGGCTCTAACTCCGAAGAGAAAGCAAACCCCTGAACCTTCCCCTGATGAAGCAGCACCTACCTTCTCCTCCGGCCAGGATCCCCCTTCAGCGCCTGGCCTTTGACATTGACGGGGTGGTGGCGGACATCATGACCACCTTCCTGGACCTGGTCCGGGAACGCTTTGGCCCTCACCCCTTCCGGTACGAGCACATTACCACCTTCCGGCTGGAAGACTGCCTGGACCTGCCGGGATGGCTTATCAGAGTTCTGATTCAGGAGCTCATTGACCGCCCCCACGAGCTGCCGGTGGAACCCTTTCCGGAGGCCGTGCCTGTGCTCACCCGCCTGGCCGAGGAATGCCCCCTGGTGTTTGTCACCGCCCGGACCCGGGCTGAGCCTATCCAGAGGTGGCTCCGCCGGAACCTGGACCAGGTGCCGGACAACTACATCTGGGTGATGGCCACCGGCGACCCGGACGGCAAGGTGCGCTACCTCAAGGCCCATGCCATTGAGTATTTCGTGGAGGACCGTCTGGAGACCTGCTACGATCTGGCCCGGGCCGGCATCACCCCCATAGTCTTTGCCCAGCCCTGGAACCGCCGGCCCCATCCCTTCCTGGAAGTCCGGAACTGGCGCGAACTGGCGCGGCTTTTGTTCCGCCGACAAGGTGGCTGAAGAACTGACCTCGCACCTCTGGAATGCAACTCCTCCTCCGGGGCCCTTCATATAAAAAAGCTTCCCAAAACTGAACCCCGCGGAAACCCTGACCCACTGGCTTGGTTCCCCTCAGGGGGATGGGTAAAAATTTTTGAATTTGGCTGTACAATATCCGACTCATAAATTTCTTTCCTGGGAATTTCTTTGCTTGACAAGGCTTCCGGAAATCTCCTAAGGTGTATGAAAAGAAAACAGCAGGAAACATCACACCTAACCAACGACAACCTTCAGGGTAGGACGTTAGACTCACCTTACCAAGCCTTTTTTCCGGAACTGGTTGCTTAGGCAGGGAAAATTCTCGCCTCGCTTGCTTTAAGGTATCTCAGGCATGTCTCAGCAGAAAAATCCAGAAGCCCCGGCGGTATTCCCTTCTCCCGAGCCCGCCCTTTCCTTCCCCGATTCTTCTGACCTGGAATCTGGTAGCACCGACCTTTACCGCACCATGGTGGAGTTGGTGAGGGAAGGCCTGTTCATGCTTAATGCCGAGGGCCGTATTACCTTTGCCAACCAGTGCCTGGGTCGGATGCTGGGCTACCAGCCCGAGGAGCTGGTGGGGCGGTCCATTTTCGCCTTCGTGGACGAAGGCTCGGTGGAAATGATGAAGACCCAGTTGGAGCACCGCCGTCAGGGCTTGGCCGAGGTCTATGAGATAAATTTCCGTCGCCGGGACGGCGCCAAGCTTCCGGGGCTGGTCTCTGACACCCCCCTGATGGCCGACGGGGCCTTCTCCGGCTCCCTGGCCGTGTTCACCGACATCTCCTTCATCAAGGAGGCAGAGGGAAAACTGCGCTCAGCCATTGCCTTCCGGGACACCATCATCAACAGCATCACCGACAATCTCATCGTCATTGATCCCAGCGACTGCCGCATCATTATGGCCAATGAGTCCTTTTTGTCCCGGGGAGGGTGGATCTCCCAGAAAGTAACAGGGAAACCTTGTTATGAAGTCATGCATCGCCGGGAGGGCCCCTGCCAGGAGGAGGGCATTTATTGCCCGGTGCAGGAAACCGCCCGTCTGAAGCGGTCTGTGCTGAGCGACAAGAGTTTTCTCAACGCCCGGGGTCAGGAACGCATTTATCAAATTGCCACCTACCCCCATTTTGACCATGAGGGGAAGGTGGATTTGGTGGTTTGTCTGGAGCGGGACGTTACTGACCGTCGCAAAATGGAAGAGGTTTTGGCCTTCCGCTCCCGGGAGCTGCAAAAAACCCAGCTCCAGTTGGAAAAGCTCTTTGAGATTTCCCGGGAAAGGACCGCCAAACGCTCTATTCCCGAACTGATCAGTTTTCTTCACTGCAAAATCACCAAGACTTTTCCTGATTCAGAGGGAATCTTTCTGATCCTGGACGGCGATAAAGGCATTTTGCCCCTGGATGAATGCCCCTCCCGGGTCACCGGGCCATTGCACCGGATTCTCCGCCGATGGGAGCAATACGGTTTGTTGCCGGACTTTATTGAGTATCTGAGGTCCCTCTCCGAGGGGAGTATCCTCACCTTCGCTGACGGTGCTGCCCTGCCGGCCTGTCTGAAGGTTCTTTCCTCTACTTATCCCAGTTGGGTGGGGGTGCCCATTTTCGCCAAACAGGAGTGCATGGGCTTCTTCGTCCTGGGTTCGCACAGCCATCAGAGCTATTCCCGGGAGGACCTGCACTTTTTCCAGGCCCTGTTTGCCCAGGTAGACTGTTACATGCGCTATCTCATCCGCCGGCAAGGGGAGAAGGTCTTCTCCAGCCAGGAATTGCCGGGAAAGATTGCTTACGGCGAAATCATCGGCCAAAGCAAGCCGATGCAGGAGGTTTATCAGCTCATCGAGCTGGTCTCCGGTACCGATGCCACGGTCCTTATCACCGGGGAAAACGGCACCGGCAAGGAGCTGGTGGCCCGCACCATCCACCGCCAGAGCAAACGCAGCCGGGGCCCCTTTGTGGTGGCTAACTGCTCGGCCTACTCTCCCACCCTGCTGGAGAGCGAGCTCTTCGGGCATGAAAAGGGGGCCTTCACCGGGGCCATCCGCCGGAAAAAAGGGCGCTTTGAGCTGGCCCAAGGCGGCACCCTGTTTCTGGATGAGATCGGCGACATCCCCCCGGCCACCCAGGTGCTGCTCCTCCGCTTCCTTCAGGATCATTGCTTTGAACGGGTGGGGGGGGAGGTGACCATTGAATCCGACGTCCGAGTGCTGGCCGCCACCAACAAGGATTTATACAAGGAGGTACAGTCCGGCCGGTTCCGCGATGATCTGTACTACCGGCTGAACGTCATCACCATCCACCTGCCGCCCCTGAGAGACCGTAAGGAGGATATCCCCCTCCTGTGTCAGCACTTCTTAAACCGCTATAACCTGAAAGAAGGTAAGAAAATCAGCCGCTTCTCCCCGGATGCCATGCAGGCCCTCATGGATTACGAGTGGCCGGGCAATGTCCGGCAACTGGAAAATGCTATTAGCCATGCTGTCATCTTGGCCCAGGGGGATATTATCCGCCGCCGGCATCTGCCCCGCTTTCTTAAGGACCCTGAGGACCACGTGCTCCCCACCTCCCTGGCCGAAACGGAGAAACGCCTGATTCAGCGGGTACTCAAGGAGGCCAATTGGAACAAACACGAAGCCGCCAAGCGGCTGCGCATCAGCCGCAGCACTTTGTACAGTAAAATCCGGCGCTACCACATTTCACAAATGGATATGGAAGGAATTTAGAAAAAGGAGTCTGATTTTGGACATTTTTTAATCTATGGGATTTCCTTGGAAAAAAGGTGATATCAGCCTGGGTCAGTATGTATATTGGACACTAGGTGGAGAAAGCCTTCCCAATTGAGCTGGTCTTCTTGAAACAGATTTTTAATCCAGGTCTTTAAAATTCATTTGAAAATGGGAAACACTCATGCTATGATGCCCTCACCTCACGCCATGGCAGGCTTTTTGTAACAGCTCATGGGGAGGGAGGCGCGTCAGCGTGGGGCCACGACGACTCTCCCCAAATGTTGGAAAGCTTGGACGGAAGAGAAGCACGCTGGAAAGGAGGTGAAATAAATGACGCCCCCGTCTATCTGTCCGGGGGTGGAAAGCGAGTTGTTTATTTAATTCGGCTTGTGAAGGCCCAGGGTTGTTTAGAGACATCGGCTTTCACCTTCTGAAGGCAAGTGAACCGAATCTACCATGGATGAGCAACATTGCTGAATGGGAGGCCGAAATATGCCAGAGAAAAGAGAGATTGAAATCAACAGTCGGGCTGATACTCTGGACTTGATGCACCCCGACATTCGGCCCTGGCCGGTAACCCCTCCGCCGGACCCTGAATGGGTCATGGAAAACGTCTACGCCAAACGTAAGGCGGAGGACTTTGGCAAATGGTGCGAAGACAACCTTCGGTATGAGTACTGCTTCGGCAAGCCGGAAGCCCTGCAGGGTATGAAGTTTCTCTGCGTGGGCAACTGGCGGCTGGGACACCTGTTCTGCAGCGCTCTGCTGTGCGAGGCCGGGGCCGAAGTTATTCTGATTGAGCCGCCCGAGGGTCATGCCCTGCGGAAGCTCACCCCCTTCGGCCGGGAAGAGTACATGCTGGAATCCCAGATTACCGGGGAAAAGTGCGGCTTGGACTTCCTGCACGAAATGCGGGGACAGAAATCCGTCACCCTGAACCTGGAGACTCCGGAGGGCCGGGCCCTGTTTAGGCAGATGTGCATGCAGGTGGACGGGGTGATTGACGAGATGCCGCCGGGCTATTTGTTTGACCGGGGCATCGGCTACCGCCAGATCGCCCGCCTCAATCCCCGGATTGTGTGGGTGACCATCGCGGTCAGGGGCACTTGGGGACCTTACAAGGACAAGATCTCCAAATACGGGCAGTGGACTCTGGAGCCCTTCGGCGGTTGCGCCAATGCCTTCATCCACAACACCGGCTTCCCCCAGGATCAGTGCCCCCGGGGCAAGGGCGGCGACCCCTGCCGCTCCGGCGTGTGGTTCGCCGACTATTGCGCCGGCGAGCAGGCGGCCAACAGCCTGCTGGCGGCTATTTATTGGCGGGATGAGCTGGGCGGCACCGGCCAGTTCATCGAGGTCACCGGGGCCGAGTCCCAGATGGACATCCTGGACTTTGACATCTCCTGGTACGGCTTCAACGCCTCCATCAAGGCCAGAACCGGCGCCTGGGACCCCAACCTCAACCAGTACGAGTGGAACCCCTGCAAAGACGGCTACATGATGATCGGCGGCCAGACCGACCGGCTGTGGTACCGCATCGGCATGTGCATTGAGCGGGATTTCCCGCAGTTCGGCCGGCTGATCCATGAAGACCCCATCCTCAAGGAGATGGGGGCCAGAAACGCCCTGGCCATGCTGATCAAGACCTACACCCTGACCACCCGCTGGCTGAGGGACATCAACCGCATCGAGGCCGAGCAGAAGCTGCTGGAATACGAAATCGCCGCCGGTCCGGTGCTTTACATTGACGAAGTGGCGGAGTTCCCTCACTTCAAGTACCGCCCCTGGGTCTGCACCATTGACACTGACCATTACGGCACGGTGATGTTCTCAGTTCCCCCCAACAACTACCAGATGAGGACGCCGCACCGGGTCAAGCAGCTGGGCCGGCCCCTGGGCTATGACAATTACGAAGTGATGCAGGTATACTGCGGCATCGGGTTTGATAAAGTTGATGAGTACAAGGAAAGGGGGATCATGTAATGGCTAAGGATTTAAGGGAATGCCGATTTGAAGATCTGCCCGGTCCCAAAAGCAAGGAAGAGTTGGAAGCAACCAAGGCTCCGTACGAGGATCTCTACCGGACGGCGCACGATCCCAACTATACCAGCAAAGAAGAGCTGGACGAAATGAAGATGACTTATGAGGACTTCTGCCGGATGTCCTTTGCGCCGGGGCACGAGTTTGAAAAGCCCCAGTCCCTGAAAGGCATCCGCTGGATGAGCACCACCATGTATATCTTCACGCCCCATTCCGTCTCCAACCTGGCGGAGCTGGGGGCCCACGTGATCAAGGTGGAGATGCCCCGCATGGGCGACCCGATGCGGCACTGCGCCCCGTTCAATGAGCCGTATCTGTACCCCTTGCACGACACCCGGCCCATGACTGGCACCGGCATGGGGTATCTCAACGCCAACCCCAACGAGTACCACATCACCATGGACTATCACATAGACGAGATGCGGGAGGCCTTCTACCGCCTGGTGAAGATGTCCGACGGGCTCACCGAGTGCTACCGGCCTGGCACCTTCGACCGCTGGAAGCAGAGCTACCGCTATCTCATGGAGCTCAATCCCCGGTTCATCCATGTCTGGGGCGGCGGCTTCGGGTACGGTCCCAAGGTCTTCGGCGGCTCCTACGACATCCTGGGGCAGGCTCACGCCGGGCTGGCCTCGGTCACCGGGCATCACGAGTTCATGGGCGGCCACTGCACCAAGCACTCCAACTGGTGCATTGACTGGTACTCGGGCAGCCAGATCACCTTCGGCATCCTGGCGGCCATACACTGGCGGCGTAAGACCGGGCTGGGCACCATGATTGAGTTCTCTCAGGTGCAGGCGGCCACCCGGTGTTTAGGGCATGCCGCGCCGCTGTACGGCCGCTTCGGCATCGTGCGCCAGCGCTGGGGCAACTGGGACACCCAGCTTTGCGTGCACGGCATTATCCTGTGCGGCAAATCCGACTACCCGGATGCCATCAACCCCCAGGATCGCCTGGAGGCCCGCTATGCCATGGTTTCCGCCTTCCAGGACGCTGACTTCAAGGCCCTGTGCGACGTCATCAAGAAGCCCGAGCTGTACAACAAGTACGCCAAGTTCAAGGATCGGGTGGAGGGTGAGGCTCAGGTAGAAATCTATGCCGAGCTGGAAGACTGGGCCAAGGACAAGTCCCGGTCCGAAGTCTGTCGCATCCTGCAGGGTGCCGGGCTCCTGGCCGAGCCGGTGATGAACGACCGGGAGGTCTATGAGTGCGAGCACTACCGGGTGCGGGGCACCATCCGCTGGCAGACCGACCCCATCTTCGGTGATATTCTAGCCATGGGGACCTATGGTGCCGGCCTGATGTCCAAGACCCCGCGGCGTCTCTACTGGATCTGGCGGCCGGTGGGTGCGGACAACGTCAAGATCTACCACGAGCTCCTGGGCTATCCCATCAGCAAGATCAAAGAATGGTACGACAAGGCCTGGATCTAAAAGGAGGGAGCGCTGTGTGTGATATCATCTGGTGCAAAAAGATCCTGGAAGACGGCAAGCCCTGCGAGACGGTGAACTACTTAGACCCGTACTGCTTCTGGAACTGGAAGGGCAACGTCAACTGCGCCCACTGCGGCACGGTCTATTATGTTCACCTGATCAATGGTCATATGTATGAGGGCCCCACGGAGCAGCCGGCGGGGACCAAACCGGACATGATGCCCCTGTATGCCGACCGGCCGCTGGATGGGTATTCCTTCTATACGATGGGCACCGAAGGCCGCACCCGGCCCTTTGAATGCCTGCCCCGGCATTTCTACTTGGGGGTGCCGGACATGGTGAAGTTCAGCATTCGCAACCGTCCGGTCAGGGGCTGGCGGCCGCAGCCGCCGGCTGGCGGTATTGCTGGCAGTTACGGCTTCAACTGGGACATCAAGACACTTGCTCCGGATGTCTGGGAGGAGTATCAGAGGATGCTCCGAGACGGCGAAGTGAAGGAATGGTGAGGAGAAAGGAGTGATCTCATGATGGCAGAGAAACTGACGCCTCGTCAATACCTGGACAAGTTGATGACCCCGGAGAAGCAGACCGACCATATCTGCTGGCAGTGCGAACATCTGAAACCGGTGATCAAAGGCTCCGGGTTTCCTCCGGCGGACATCATCGGCTGGTGCAAGAAGATTCACTGGCCCTATTACTGGTGTGTGGCGGACTTCAACGTGATCAAAAAGTGCTACGCCTTTGAGCAGAAGAAGTAGTATGGAAGACGCCGTTCGCAAGGAACTCGACACCTTGGAACAGATGGTGATCAATTGGAAGGAGAGCTACTTGAACATGGCTACTCCCGAAGGGGGAGATGAATACCTGGCGGATGAGCTTCGCAGTGAGGTCACGGAGTACATCTCCCCCTTTGTGCGGCGGCTGTTTGAGTGCAAATATCTCACTTCCATGGAAGCCAGCGAGTTCCTGGAGAGGTGTTACGGTCACGTGGAGGAGTTGCGCCAACTCTTAAAGAGGCCGGAACCGGAACCTGAGGCCGAGTTCGCCTTCAAGGTGGTGTGGCAGAAGGTGACCAGGATATTCCGGCCAGAAAAGTAATGGACGCCAAGCTGGGGGGCGGGGCCGGTAACTTCCCGCCCCCTGGGGTGTTGCCCTTGAATAAGATGATCCGGTAATTCACTTGAAGAGGAGAGAGAATATGCCAGCAAGAGCCCGTGTCGGTGTATGTGGATTCGACCCCATGCTCGTCAAAGGCTATGTGAAAACCGGGTTCAGAGCCCTGTGGTGGCATATCCCGGATGAGCTCTATGAAGAATTCCAGACCAAACCGAACGATACTATTTCCGGTAAACTCTTAAAAGTTTGGAAAGGTTCGGTCACGGATGACCCCGCCCCTCTGACCCACGAACCCAACGAGGATTTCAACTGGAAGTTCACCCGGGAATCTGGGTTGGCGGTGCTGTTGCCACCCGAGGTCATCGTCAAATATGAGCTTACGGAGTTTCACTTCATCGAGGTGCTCATCGAAAAAATCAATGACCAGCCGGTATGGCCGGGCGAAGAAAAAGAGAGCACCAAGATGTGGCCCATGGACAAGATGAAGAACCTGCCCTTCGTGTTGGATTTTATTCCACCGGCCTAAGCTTTCCAGGCCGACGGCTGAAGCAGTGCATCCCTCTCCCCTTGAGGGAGAGGGATTTTTTTCCGGCTGTTCTCAAAGGAATCCTTTTAATTTTCCCTTTTTGCAGAGGGCAGTTTGTGATAAAAAGTATAAAGCTAAATTTTCGGCAAACCTGAGCGGCTGGCTGAAAAGCCCTCAGGCCAGATAGCCCGTTTTCAAGATGGGTTACCTGGGAATATGGGAAAATTTCAAAAGGAGGGTGAAAGAATGGCCGTAGAGAATCCTGTGGGGGCGATTATCGCCAAAAAACCGGTGTGCCGTGCCTGCATGACCATGGAGGAGGAGGTCTCTCTGTTCCGAGGCTTTTCTGACCCAATTACGCCTGAGGAAGCCCAAGAAAAAGAGATAATCTGTTCCCGTTGCGGGAAGAAAATTAGCTGAGTCATCGCCTCCCCCCCATGACCTCCTCGGGGTCGCCAGGGGGCGAAAGTCTGAGCCCACCTGGGGGTATGATCCTCACCGGTGAAGATGTGGGCCAATTCGTGACAGAGGGTGGCGAGGGACAAGCCCGGGGTATATAATTCCAGCAATCTGTGATGGTGGTAAACTTGGGCCACCAGGACCTTGCCGATATCCCGGTAAAGCATGTTCGGAAAGACCTCTATCGTCACGGGCTTTTGACCAAAGGCCTGGCAGATACGGCGGCTCCAGGTCATGATCTCGCTGGCCTGGCGGAAACGGAGGAGTTCATCACTGTAGGAGTGGCACTGCTTACACCAGACCTGGCCGTCGCAAACCATATCCTGATGCATCTGGGGGTTGAGAGGTTTGCCACATTTGGGACAGTTCATCATAGCCAAACACCCTGACACAGGGGATTCTTCTGGCAGCGGTTTTTATTGTAAATAAATTATATTTTGAAAACAACCTTACAAAGGTGAAATTCACATGACAGAAAAAAACCACCCTGAGTATACCTCAGACACCGAGGAGCAAAGAGCGGCTGAGGACCCCACTTCCCTTTCGGAGCCGCCTCATCCCGGTTGGCAGCCCTTATCCAAGGTGGCCAATTTCACCGAGGAGATTTTTGACCACATTCATTTCCTCTTATCCTATGAATATTCCTCCAACATCTACCTGCTCTTGGGGGATTATGTGACTATTGTGGATCCGGGCAACGACTATACCGCGTTTTTGCAACTGTTCAGCCAAGGGTTTGATCCCCGGAGAATTAAAAAGATTGTCCTCACTCACGGCCATCGGGACCATTGCATGGGAACCTTTGAGCTGTTGCGCTACCCAGTGATCAATGAAAATCCCGATTTGGAGTTGATTTTGCACAAAGACTGTCCGGAGGGATTAAGGGCCTTGCTGAAGGAGGTGGGCTGTCGCTTCACTGAAGTGCAGGGCGGGGAGATTCTTAACCTGAGCGGCGAGGACTGGGAAGTGATTTATACCCCGGGACACACCCTGGACAGCATCAGCCTGTACCACTCGGCCAGCCGGACCGCCATTACCGGGGATGCGGCCATTCCATACGCCGAGCCGGAAATTGATAAAAAAGCCGGGGGTCAGTTGGCTCACTATCTGTTCGGCGTAAGGGCCCTGCTGCGGCGGGATATCGCCCATATCCTGCCCGGACACGGGGTGCCGATAGCCAACCTGGGCCGGACAGTGATTGAGCAGACTTACGAGGGTCTGTTGCTGCAGGTGCTGGGGGCGGAGCCGGAAAGCAAGGTCCCCTGGATTTCGGGGGCCGAGGCCTTAGCTAAGCAGGGACTCCTGGAGGAAGCAGTTTTTTGCTGCAACAAGGCCTTGGCCTTCAATCCGGAAAATGTGCGGGCCATGAAGATCAAAGCCCTGTGCCTCACCGACCTGGGACGGGGTGAGGAGGCAATTCAGGTCCTGGATGAAATCCTGGCGCGTCAAAGAGATGATCCTCATGCCCTCACGGCCAAAGGTCATGCTCTCCTGGGGATGGGAAGATATGAGGAGAGCCTGGCCTATTTCGATCAGGCCCTGAAACTCTATCCCACCCTGCAGGAAGCCCAGGTTTACAAGGGCATGGCCCTGTATCTGTCCGGCCGGGTGAATGAGGCTATGGATCTAGAGGCCTTCAGAACGGAATTTGCCTCCAGATTTAAGGAGGAAATGGAAAAAGTACGACAGGAGAGGGAGAAAACCGAGAAAACCTGACCCGGGTTTGTCTGAATTCCGACTAAAAGTCGGAAATTGAACAAGTAGTACAAAGGCTTAATCTTATTGCTCCCTCTTTTTGTCGGGTCGAAATTCAAACATAAAGATACTCGTGTCTACGCTAACTCTTTAGGAATCCGAAAAAAAGCCATGGCTTGAAAATTGCAAAGCTAGATAACAGGTTGACCTGAGGGAGAGTTGCCCCTCTCCCGTGGATAAGGCCCCACATGCTGAAATGTGTTGTGGGGCTTTTTCTTTTTCCCTGTCGGCAGCGGAGTTAAAGAGACAGACTGCTGCTCTTTTGGAGGGGCAACCGCTTGTGCTGCTAGAAAAATTCTTCCGGAGAAATGGTTCTGGCCCAAAAAGACCTTGCCCTGTTTCTGGTGGTGGGCAACGATGAAATAAGAGACTACCTTGTCAACTTGCTACGGGAGCATAATCATGCCCCCCTGGTGGTCTCCGATATCGGGGAGTCACTGCAGGCCCTGAAGGAATGCCGATTTGCCACGGTATTTTTGGACTGCGAATCGGTGTTGTCCTTCGGGCCCGGCATTTACTCCCGCATAAAGGTAGCCTGCCCCTACTGCCGCATCGTGCTCCTTTGCGACAAATCCCACGAAGAGCACCGGGAACTCATCCGAGAGGCCATGGAAATCGGCATTTACGCTTGCCTGCTGGCACCTTTTGAAGGTTGGGAGGTGCTCGCCATGGTCCGGCGTCATCAGGGGAGGAAACCTGCCAAGAAGCGCCCTTCCAGGAAAAAGTCCCTGAGTTGAGCTCCCTTATCCCCGTGCGAAAGTACTCCTTGGCTCTCTAAGATTGGTTTCATGCGGTCCGCGTTCCATCGAGCGGTGACGGTGAGGCTTCATAGGGGATGGGGTCTTCCACTCCGGCCGCGGCAAATCCCTTGAGGCGCAAACGGCAGGAAGAGCAGCGGCCGCAGGCCAGGGATTCGCTCCGGTAGCAAGACCAGGTAAGGTGAAAAGGGGCGCCCAGCTCCAGGCCCAAGCGCACGATGCCGGCCTTGTCCAAGTGAATCAGGGGGGTCTCCAGGGTGAGGTGGGTATGGGGTCCGGTGCCTAGGCGGATGAGCTGCTGAAAGGCGGCAAAATATTCGGGACGGCAATCCGGGTAGCCGGGGTTGTCCAGGACATTGGCGCCGATGAATATGGCCTGAGCCCCCAGTACTTCGGCCCAGGCGGTGGCCGCAGCCAGCAGGATGGAGTTGCGGAAGGGCACATAAGTGGTGGGGATGCCCGCCTCTTCCTCTTCCTCGGGAATGGCCATACTGAGATCCGTGAGGCTGGAGCCGCCGATTTCCCCCAGAAAAGGCAGGTCCACCGTCAGGACCTGCTTTGCTCCGAAGAATTCGGCTTGGGCCCGAAACGCGGCCAATTCCCGGGCCAGGGTGCGCTGGCCGTAATTGGCATGAAAAAGGGCCAGGTCAAAGCGCTGGCGGGCCAGCGCCGCGGTGACGCAACTGTCCAGACCGCCGCTAAGCAATACCACTGCCAGAGATTTTTTCTTCATACGCCCCGGGCCTCCGGCCCCCAGATATATTTGTGTAGCTGCAAATTCAGACGCAGAGGTTCCCCGCTTTCCAGGATCCAGCGGGCTGCATCCCGGGGAGATACCACCTCGAAGACCGGGGAAATAAGCACCGGCAGGCGGTCCGTCAAACGATAACGGGAGATGACGTTCAGGGCCCAGTTAAAGTCCTCCCTCCCGGAAACCACGAATTTTACTTCATCCTGGCGGGTCACCACCTCCAGGTTGGCCCAATGCATTTGCTCGGCCATGCCACTATCCGGGCACTTCACGTCCAGGATGCGTCTTACCCGGGGGTCAACCTGATTTATGGGAAGAGAGCCATTGGTTTCCAGGAGCACGGACCAGCCGGCGTCGGCCAGAGCCCTAAGAAGGGCAGGGGTCTCCCTCTGCAGCAGGGGCTCGCCGCCGGTGACCAGCACATAGCGGGGACGGTGGAGGCGGGCCTCCTCCACCAGGTTCTCCACCGGAACCAGCGTTCCCTTTTCATAGGCATAAGTGGTATCGCAGTAGCGGCACCGCAGGTTACAGCCGGACAGCCGGATAAAAAAAGCCGGCAGCCCGGCGAGGGTGGACTCCCCCAGAAGGCTGAAAAAGGTTTCACAGACCTCAAGGGCCATAACGGACTGAACCCGGAAGGGTAATGATTATTCCTCCAGAATAAGTTCCAGGGTCTCCACTCCTCGGCCACCTTGCAGGACCACCGGCTTGCCGCACCCGGAACACATAATTAGGGGCGAAGTCTCTGGGTACGTCTTTTGATCCAAAACCCCGGCAGCTCCGCAAGCGTGGCATTCCCACTTGGGCGGGATGAGAGTCAGGTTCAGCCGGCAACCTTCCAGAGGAGTACCCCGGACCTGGACCTTAAAAGCTAGGCGGGCTGCGGCCTCGGAATGCACCTCCAGGCCTCCCACCTTCAGGATCACCTCGGAAACCCTGGGTGGGGGATTCTCCTGAGATAGCCGGGCTAAGGCTGAGGCGATAACCTCTTGCATAAAGGCGTATTCGTGCATTTCTACCAGGACAAATTGAACCGGAAAAAGCCAATAAGTTTCAATAATTGAAGCCTGGCCTGCTTCGGGGCCTGGATAGAAATATACTAGTTTCTCCGCTTTCCGGGAAGAGGACAGGGGTCTTTTCTTCTTGTACCCATGTTATCCGGGAGGGAAGTCTGGCAAGTTGGCTCATCTCTTACTTTTCAGGGTCAAGCCGGCTTTTTTCACACAAAGGAACAAAGTCCAAGGGCCCACCCCTTGGAAGTAATTTGTTACGGGTTTAAAACTACTTATTTGGGCCTCAGGGAATCCCTGAAGGAAGTCTTTAACTGTGCAATTTTTCACATGAAAATTTCATTGCTTTCCATCCTTCCCTTTCCTATGATAAAGACCTTACCAGGGAAGGCGATGAGCAAGCCCCAGCCGTCGCAGCCGGTAAAGCCGGTAGTAAGCCTGATTATGGCCCGGAAGGACCTCAGCGGGCCCTTCATCCGACGTCTCGCCGCCTATTTCGGGCCCCCGGACTTGGTCAGTCCCTGGTGGCCCTTCACGGCCACCGAGTACTATCACCGGGAGATGGGGCCGGACCTGGGCCGGCGTCTGGTGGCTTTCCTGCATCTGGCCGACCCGGCCCACTTAGCTCGCTGGAAGCTCTTCACCAACGCCCTGGAAGAAGACTTCTCGTTGGGAGGCCGCCGATTGGTAAATGCAGATCCCGGCTACGTGGCCAAAGAGCGCCTGGTGCTGGCCACCGGCAAAAACTACACCCATCGCCTTTACCTGGAACAGGGCATTTACGGCGATCTTACCCTAATTTTCTCCAAAGGTGATTTTAAGGCCCTGCCCTGGAGTTATCCGGATTATGCCGAGGGCAGGATGCCGGCCCTGCTGATGCTAGTCCGACGGAAATATCTCTGGCAGTTGAAGTCCCTGGCGTAAGCGATGATCAAAAGTATGACCGGCTATGGGCGAGGCGAAGCGGAAGCCCCGGCCCAGAAGTGGATTGTGGAGTTGCGCACCCTCAACCATCGTTTTTTGGACCTCTCCCTCAATCTGCCCAAACACCTGTGGGCCCTGGAAGACCGGGTCCGGAAGCTCATCAAAAGCCGGGTGTTGAGAGGTCGAGTGGAACTGCAGCTTTCCTGGGAGACCAAACCTGAACACGCCCCCGCCCTCAAGCTGGATCTGGCCTTGGTGGAGGAAACCCTGAATATGCTGCGGCAGTTGGCCGCGGCCGCCGGGCTGGAGGAGCCCTTACAGCTGGAGCACTTGCTGCATTTTGCTGATTTTTTCATCAGCCGGGAGCGGGAAGCCCCTGACCTGGAGGAAACTTGGCTGTTTCTGTCCCAGGCCCTGCATCAGGCCCTGGATATCTTGGAAGAAATGCGCCGCACTGAAGGCGCCGCCCTGGCGGCGGAGATGGTGGCCTTCGCCCAGGAGATGGGGCACCTTCTGGACCGTATCAAGGCTCAGGCCGCGGGGTTGCCTGGCCAATGGCGGGAGAGGGTCAGAACCCGCCTGGCGGAGGTTTTGGCCGAAACCGGCGGGGTGGATGAGGCCCGGCTGGCCCAGGAACTGGCCTTTCTGGCGGAGCGCCGGGATATCCAGGAAGAGCTGACCCGCCTGGAGTCCCATCTGGGGCAGTTCCGCCACACCCTGGAGGTCGGCGACAATTCCGGTCCCGTGGGCCGCAAGTTGGAGTTCCTCCTGCAGGAGATGCTGCGCGAGGTCCACACTATCGGGGCCAAGGCCAACGATCTGGTCATTGCCCAGGCAGTGCTGGAAATCAAAGGGTTTCTGGAAAGGTTGCGGGAGCAGGCGCAGAATATAGAGTAACAGGAGGAGGGGATTATGGAGGAACGCACAGTCAATATCGGGTTCGGCAATACGGTGCTCTCCAGCCGGGTGGTGGCGGTGATTCTGCCCAACTCGGCGCCCAGCAAGCGCCTGCGGGAGGAGGCCCGGGGAGCCCAGCGCCTGATAGATGCCACCCACGGGCGCAAAACCCGCTCCATTATTATTACCGACAGCAACCACGTGATCCTGTCTGCCGTGCATGTGGAAACTATTTCGCAACGGCTCAGCGGCAATCACCACGGGTCCGGCCGCCCGGAAACCAGGGAAAAAGAGGCCTAAGTGTCCGGAAACATCTTTGTCATTACCGCCCCCTCGGGCACCGGCAAAACCACCCTTCTGAAAGAACTGCTGAAAGCCGATGACAGGCTAAGATTCTCCATCTCCTTCACCACCCGGCCGCCCCGTTCCGGAGAGGTTCACGGCCAGGACTACTTTTTTATTAGTATTGAGGAATTTCGCCGTCTGCAGGAGCAGGGGGACCTGGTGGAGTGCGTGGAACAATTCGGGTACTGGTACGGCACCTCCAAAGCATGGATTAAAGGGGCCCTGGCTGGGGGGGGTGACCTGGTCTTTGACCTGGACACCCGGGGAGCCCGGGCCGTCAAAGGTCACTTCCCTCAAGCCGTTCTTATCTTCATCCTTCCTCCTGACTTGACCGAGTTGAAGCGACGCCTTCAGGTCCGGGGGGACCTGCCGCCGGAGGAACTCCAGCGTCGCCTGGAGCAGGGCCGGGCCGAGCTCCGGGAAGTATCCTGGTATGATTTTTTAGTGGTGAATGACCAGTTTGAGCAGGCCCTGGCGCAGCTTAAGGCCATCATTGTGGCCAGCCGCCTGCGGGTCAGCCGGGCTTGGCCCGAGCTGGCTCCCCGCTTCCTTCCTTAGCTCTATTCTGTTTTTCACAAACCCTCGCGCTTGTGTTTGTGTTAACATTAAGTTGGAAGGTATGAGAACTTCGGGGCTGCCCTTGAGCCCATCCTGAAAGAGCCCCCCAGCCTGAGGAGGCCAGGCCATGACCCAGGCCCACATCAAATCCCGAGACAAGCTTGGCGCCAAGACCACCCATTGCCGGGAGCTGTTCCTGTTTAATGAACTGGCTCTCATATCCGCCT
>JAFDHU010000251.1 GCA_019308625.1 Deltaproteobacteria bacterium | reverse complement strand
TCCCGCTCCTCGGTGAGAGAAAGCTCCCAGGCCAGGGACCGCAGCCGCTCCTGATAGGCGTTGATTTCCTCCTGGATCTGTTTTTCCCGGGTGATGTCCTTCAGCATGACCAGGAGGAAAAGGAGTTCCCCTGCGCTCCCCCGGATGGCCGACACGTGGCCCCATACCCAAATCAGGGTGCCGTCCTTTCGCCGGCACTGCGACTCCCTTTCGTAGAAGTCCCGTTCCCCCTTGAGGAGTCCTTCCAGGAGGGGCTGTTGGGTCTCCAGCTCCTCAGGGGTGAAAAACCCGGCGGGGTCCAGCTCCCGCAGCTCCTCCAGGCTGTATCCCAGCATGTCGGTGAGCACTGGATTGCCCACCAGAAATTTGCCGGACAAGTCCCAGAGCCCGATGCCGATGGGGGCTCCCTCAAAAATGGTGCGGAACCGGGCTTCGCTTTCCCGCAGGGCTGCTTCGGTGCGCAGGCGTTCCTGAATCTCCTCCCGGAGCTGCCGGTTCAGCCGGGTGAGCTCGGCGGTGCGCTCCTCCACCAGCCTCTCCAAGTGATCCCGGTAGTTGCGCAACTCCTCTTCCACCCGCTTGCGTTCCGACAGGTCCACATTGATGCAAAACATCAGCGGCTCCATGCCCTCCAGACACACCACGGTGTGAATGGAATAAACCGGCACCAGGGAGCCGTCCTTGTTTCTCAGCATTACTTCGCCTGGAGGCAGGAATTCCCCGGAGGCGGTGGCCCGGGCCCCGCGCTCCAGTCCTTTGAAGAACTTGGACCTAAATTCCGGGGGAATAATGAGATCACCCATGTTGCGACCCACCGCTTCTTCCGCAGTGTAGCCGTAAATCTTCTCGCTGGCCTTGTTCCAATAGCGCACTGTGCCGTCGGGGCTGTAACCCTGCACGGCCACCCCGGGGAGGTAGTCCAGGAGGTTGCGGAATTTGGCCTCGCTTTCCTTCAGGGCCTCCTGGAGGCTCAGAAGCTGGTCCAGCTTCTCTTTCAGCTTGATGTTCAAGTAATGGACTTCATTGAACTTCCGCTTCAGGAGTTCCTTGTCCTTTTCCAGCTCCTCAATGGTATAGCGCAGGGCCCGCCAGGGTACCAGAAAGTTCAGGAGCCACTCTTTGGGGGAGAACCGCTTGATCCATTTAAGATGATACTCGCAGTACTCGTCCCCCCGAAAATAACATTTGGGTTCGTCCAGGATGGCCGGCGGCAGGTTCCAGATGGTGGGGATGCCGGTGTAGATGCCCTTGTTAAACTGGCAGAAGGCCTCCGTACCCGGGACTTCCGGGAACCAATGGAGGCGAATGACCGCCCGGTCCCGGGAGGTTTCCACAATTTCAATGCGCTTGTTGCGGTTGAATTTGTCGTTGATTTTCTGGGCCCGTTTCAGGGAGCTGCGGGGATTCTTGTAAGCAAACAGGAGGACGCGCTGAATATAGCCCAATTTCCGGCGGGCAGCGGATTCAAAGCCGATTTTGAAGGCTATGTCTTCGTCCCGGGTGATTCGGCGGGCATTTTCAAACAACCGGATGACCACTTCACTGGACACCCAGTTGTTAATCTCCATCAAAAATTCCTGGGGGTGGGGGAGCGCCTCAATTTCCGGACCCAGGTCCTTTAACAGCTCGGGGATCTGCTCTGGCATTCTTTCTAAGAAATATTCAATGACCGCCCTGGTGTTGAGGCAGCTATGATGTTTTTCCATGCTCCCGGCAACCCCCTGACTTGCAAGCCTTGGCCCCGGCTGTTTTCTGTCCCATCCAGGCCCCGCCGAGGCCGATGCTGCGCAGGTGCCTTGGCTGGCATCGGCGTTCTCACTAGCGAACGCCCCTAGCAAAAATCATTATAAACCAAAACCCAAACTTTTTCAGCACTTTCCAGAAGTACTCAGGTATTTCCCGATAATGCCTCACTGGCATCTGGGTCAGTTAGTCTAGTCAGTTGAAAACTTCTTAATTTGCAACCCTCAGCGCATTCCCATCTATCTGCATTCCCGCCAAATAATTTCCGGTCACTGACATTTTTTTTGACAGGTGGTAAGGAAATTCCCTATAACTATCTAAGCTTTTTTACTATATTTTGGTAATCCTCACTCGGAGAAAGGGGGTGATCCGGGCCGATTTATCAGGGCCAGGAGAAACCAGGAAACGGGAATTCTCCGGAGACATCCCTGACACGAGTTCTCTCCTGCATTTTTTCAACAAAATCAACCGGTAAGGCAATTTTCCTCAACAAAAATCAGCAAAGGCCGATGGGCTGCAAAGGGGGTTGTAACCATGTTTGGTAAGATTCTTCCCCGATGGAAATTATCCCCCAGTCTGAGCAAGTTCTGCCAAGCCCGGGTCAATATCCTGCTATTCCGCTGCCTGCCCTTCCGCCTGTCCCGGTGGTATCTCGGTCTGATTGGAAGACTCTACTTCTTGTTGAAGTGGCGGGAAAAGGCCCTGATTTGCCGAACCGTCGCTCTGGTCCTGGGCAGAGAGCTCCCCGACCGCCAAGTGAAGGCGGCTGTCAAGGAAACTTTTCGGGGAATTATTGATCACTACCATGAGAAACTTTTTGTGGCCTATTCCAATTTCAAGAGACTGCTACGGTTTCTGGATGAAAAAATCCAGCTCCGGGGCGAAGAGGCGCTCCGGCGGGCTCTGGCCGCGGGCAAGGGCGTCATCCTGGTGACCGGACATTACGGGGCGGTGGAATTTCTGCCGGGTTGCCTGGCGATCAAAGGCTTCCCGGTGTCCATGATCTGCCGCTTTCAAACCAGCCGTTTGCGGGCCTCCCTGTTTGAGCGGGCCCGCCGGGTGAATCTTAACCTGATTGATGCCGACGGCGGCAACATCTTCCTGGCCGCGCTTCGGGCCCTTAAAGCGGGGCAAATCCTCATCACCGAGTGCGACGAGTTTGACGAGTGGCGTCCCACGGAAAGGCATTACTTTTCTTTTCTCAAGGCCCATCTGCAGGCCGACCGCACCCTGGATTTGCTCCACAAGCGTTCTGGCGCACCGGTAATCACCGCGTTTTTGGAAAGAAACGGCCAAAAACGCTATACTCTTCATCTGGAGGCAGTGAGCAACGGCCGCCCGGAGGCAGCCCCGGTGGGGGTGCAGTGCTTGGCGGTCCTGGAGGAGGCCATTTGGGCCAACCCGGCCCAATGGTATCAATGGAAAAAATTCGGCCAGATGATTCTCCCGGCCTTTGAGGCTGAGCATGCTTGTCCAGCGCATGGATATCTGGCGCCTGAGGCTGCCGTTTCACTATCCGTTTAAGCACAAGCTGGCCACCCACGCGGCCTCGGAAAATCTGGTGGTGAAAATCACCTCCGGCAGCGGCGCCGGCGGCTACGGGGAAGGAGTGCCCCGGCCTTTTGTGACCGGGGAAGCCATGGAGGACTCCCTGTCCTTCCTGACTGACCGGCTGGGCCCCCGGCTGGTGGGCCGGAACTTTCCTTCCCCGGAAGGGCTGTTGGAAGAACTGACATGGGTGTTTCAGGACACGGGGGCCGAGCCGTTTCCCGCTGCCCGGTGCGCCCTGGAGATGGCCCTGCTGGACGCCGCCGGCCAGCATTGGCAAAAACCGGTGAGCGACCTGCTGGGGGGGGCGGTGCAGGAGCAGGTGTGCTACAGCGCCGTGGTGCCCCTGGTTCCCGTGTCCCAACTGCCCCGCTTCCTCAAGCTGGTCCAGGCCCAGCGCATGCGCTTTCTGAAGCTGAAAGTGGGAGGAGACCAGGACCTGGAGGCGCTGGACCTGGTCAGAAGGGAATTGGGCTGGCAGATAGACCTCCGGGTGGACGCCAATGGCGCCTGGACCGCCGAGGAGGCCGTGGAGCGCCTCGCTGCCATGCTCCCTTACGGGGTAAGCGCGGTGGAGCAGCCGGTGGCCAAGGATGACCTGGCGGGCTTAAAGCAAGTCAGCCAGACCCTGGAAATTCCGGTCATCGCCGACGAGTCCCTGTGCCGCGAGGCTGATGCCTGGAAGCTCATTGAGATGGGGGCCTGCCGCATGTTCAATATCCGCCTGTCCAAGTGCGGGGGCCTGAGCGCCGCCCTCAGAATCAGGAATCTGGCGGAGGAGGCCGGGATGGCCTGCCAGTTGGGTTGCCATGTGGGGGAGACCAGCATCCTGGCGGCTGCGGGCCGCCATTTCGCCCTGTGCTCCCCCTCTCTGGCCTATGTGGAGGGCTCTTTTGCCCCTTATCTTCTGAGGACAGATCCGGTGGAGACCCCGGTAGGGTTTCAGGAGGAGGGCCTCGGCCTGCCCCTGCCCGGCCCCGGCTTGGGCATCATGGTCCGGGAGGAGATGTTAACTGAACTGGCGGTGTCCCACGCCCGCCTTTCCTGAAGTCTCCTGAAGCTTCGCTGTCCCTTCCCTCCGGCCCCTGGGCTGAGCCCCTGTCCAGGGGCCCACCGGTCCCAAGGCCGGCCTGCCAGTATTTGGCCCTCCAGCCCTGCCCGGCAAGCTCTTCACCTTGCGGCCCCCATTCCAAGCTGCTTCCAGAACCGGACGAACTCGTCCCCTCCTCAAAGCTCTTTGCCCTCCGGGGCTAAAGCCGAAAAGAGGCGCTCAGCCCCAGGGAATGGGTGCTGCTTTCATAGCGGCCGTTGGCCTGGAGTCCGGGCGGCAGGGGCACGCCGTTGAAGCCCAGCCGGTTGTTCTTGGTGCGGCTTTCCGACAGGATGAAGTTATAAGCCAGCCCCAGGGTGAGCCGCCCCAGGCGCCAGTCGCCCCCCACCGTGAAGATATGCCGGTCGGCGTCCGGCACCTGGGGGTCAAAGGTGTCGTCCGGCACCGGGGTCAGGTCGTAGATGTACCCCGCCCGGATGGTCAGGTTGTCCCGGAGCCGATAGTTGGCCCCGAAGCGGAAGGCCCAGGAGTCATGCCAGTTCTTGGGCTGGCTGATAATGGTGGTGGGCACGCCGTTCACCACCACCGGCCGCTTAAGTCGGATTTCCAGGCGGTCATAGGAGGACCAGCCCGTCCAGGTCACGTCAAAATTGAAGGTAAAAGGCTGGAACCGGCTGACGGAGATGCCCGCAGTGACCGAGGGCGGGAAGGTGAGCCGGGCAGTGCCGGGAATGGAGGGCTGCGGCGGCAGGGGCGCCGGCAGCCTCAGGTTCAGCTCGCCGTGGTAA
>JAFDHU010000250.1 GCA_019308625.1 Deltaproteobacteria bacterium | reverse complement strand
AGCCACCCGCAGCCAGCAAAACCTGCCGGCAGGATTCGGCCGCCAGCCGGTGAAGTAAGGAGGTAAGGCATGATCAACAGCACACGCCTGAAGCTGACGGCCCTGGCCGCGATCCTAAGCCTGGGGTTGGGGCTGATGGGGGGCTGCTGCGGCCCCAGCGCCCTGGAGGCCGACTTCGGCCGCTCGGTAAACAACAACCTGGCCCAGCAGGTGGTCAACCCCACCGCCGGCCAGGAAACCGCCCCGGCCGCCGGACTGGTCCCCGGAGCCAGCACCAACCTCTACGGCAAGTACCAAAAGACCTTTAAAGTCGAAGAAAAAGGCGCCGCGGTGCAGTTCATCACCACCGAAACCGATTAACCGCGCCGCCAGAAAGGAGCGTGAAAAGCTCAGAGGGTCAGGCCGCTCTGGCCTATGTAATCTGATTTTCTCTTATTTTGACACACCCTCAAGCAGCCGGTTGGCATTTCGGGGGAGGTCCTCCAGAGGGATCGCGGTAGAGGCCAACCACCAGAGCTGGAGGAGGGGGACATGCAGCCGCACAAGGGATATCGAAGAGCCCTGCCTGCCGGCAGGACTATCCTGGCCGGCGCTCTGGGACTCCTTGGTCTTGTAGTGATCCTGCTCCTGGCAGGATGCAATTATAAATTTTTCAGCAACCGGTCGGCGCCGGTGGAGGAATTTTGGGCCGGGGTGCGGCCCACCTCGGGGGACACCGAACGTCTTCTGCGTAACTTCCGGTTTCTCAAGGCCGCCGGCCGCACCCAACTGGCTCTGAAAGAGCTGGAAGAAGCCTATCAGCGGGACCCGGACAACCTGAAAATCGTGGACGTCCTGGCCCAATGCTATGAAGAGCTGGGCTACTGGGACCGGGCCCAGGAAGTCTACCAAGAGGCCTTGGCCCGCGAGCCGGACAACCCGGCCTTGGTCAACAATCTCTGTTTCTCCTACTACCTGGCTGGTCGCTATGACAAGGCCGAGTCCTGCTTCCGGGAGCTCCTGAAGCGCCACCCCGAGAATGCCAAGGCCAGGAACAATCTGGGACTGGTGCTGGTGAAAATGGGGCGCCAGGAAGAGGCCTATCAGCTCTGGCGGGAGCAGGAAGGCGAAGCCGTGGCCTTGAAGCGCCTGAATCAGGCTCTGGCCGCCCTGGGGCTGCCGCCCCGGACCAGCGTAGCCCGCGCCTCTAAAACGCCAAAGAGCCAACCGGCCCAGGCGGCGGCAGAACCTGCGGCCTCTGCGGCGGCTGCCGTCACAGCCCCGGTGCCGGCCCAGGCCAGCACTTCTCCTGTGCCGGTGGCCTCATCGCCGGCACCACAGCCTTCCGAGCCTCCTCCGGCCACAACTCCGCCCGAGGCGCCGCCCGCCCCGCTGGTGCGGGCCCCGCAAAAAGAGCTGCCGGCGTCCTTCCGTCACCACCCGCGCTCCCACCTGGCCTATGCGGCAGAGAAAATCAGCCACCAGTCACCGGCTCCGGAACGCCGTCCGGAGACGCCGGTGGAGGAGAAACCAGATTTAATCCCGACACCTGCGGCGGCTAAAGAGAAAATGCCCGTGGCAACCACGGCTCCGGAGGCCCCCGCCAAAAAGGCCGAAGTTGCGCCTGCGGCCCCTGCCACACCCAAGCGGCACGCTTTCCTGACCGCGGAGGAACGGGTGAACACCCGGCTGGAAATCAAAAACGGCAACGGGGTCAGGCGTTTTGCCGCTTTGCACCGCACCTGGCTCACCATGGAAGGCTTCCGGGTGGCAGACATTGGCAACTACAGGGACTTCGGTCAGAAGCGGACGCTGATTCTCTACAAGCCCGAAGCGGAGCGGGTGGCCCGGGTGCTGCAAAAGGATTTCTTCCCCCAGGCCGTGCTCAAGCCCGGCCCGAGTCTGGGCAAAAACGCGGAGGTGCGCATTATCCTGGGCCATGACCAGATAGCCAGAAAAAAACAGATTGCGGCCCGCATCGCGCTGCTGGACCTGAGAGCCCAACTGGCGCTCCTTCTGGCTTCCTCCGGGCACTCATCCCAGGCCAAGGCCAAGCCCGACGCAGTGGGCCCGGCCGACCTCAAGAAAGCCAAAATAGAGGTGCGCAACGGCAACGGGGTGCGGGGGATGGCCCGGAAGTTCAGTGCCCGGCTGAAGCATCAGGGCTTCCGGGTGGTGCGCCTCGGCAACCATGTGAACTTTGGCCTGCAGCAGACCCGGATTCTCTATCGCCCCAAAGCTGCGGCTGTGGCCCAGGCCCTGGGACGGCGCTATTTGCGGACCGCCCGCCTGGAGGAAACCGGCACACTGCCTAAGGGAGTGGACGTCAAGGTAATCCTGGGCCAGGATTTGGCTCTGGGTTTCAGCCACTTGGCCAAACTGGCCCACTGAAGCAGAAACGTAAGGGTACCGCCCGGCGCGTTTTTTGCGGTACCGGCGGCCTGCTTATCAATCCCTAGCCGCAGGCTTCAGCCTGCGCCTGGACCACTTGACGGACTCCTTCACCGTGAAGCGGACCCCGCCCGGGTCCGCTTCACTTTTTCCGGCCGCCTCCCCCCCACATTGGTCTCCTGCTAGACTGAGCCGGACCTGATATGGATATCCCGCTGCGGGAACGGAATCTCTATGCCTGCCTGAGCCAGGGAGCGGAAAATGTCGTAGTAGAGTTGGCTGCGCACTGCATTTTCGCTGACCCGCCGCACATCAATCCACACCAGCAGCTCAAAGTTGAGGGAGCTCTCCCCGTACTCCGCAAACCAGACCCGGGGCGGGCGGTGCTGCACCAGTCTGTCATTGCGCCGGGCGGCGGCCAGGAGAATCTCGGTGACCTGGGCCGGGTCCGATTTGTAGGAAACCCCCACCGGAATGCGGATGCGAATCTCCGGGTCTGAGAGGGTGTAATTGATGATGGTGCCAGCAATGAGGTCGGTGTTGGGGATGATGTACTCAATGTTGTCCCGGGTCCAGAGAGTGGTGGCTCCCAG
>JAFDHU010000249.1 GCA_019308625.1 Deltaproteobacteria bacterium | reverse complement strand
GGCCTGAGCGCCAACTACCTCAGGGTACTGCTCCCCGGCCCCCCGGACTGGCGCAACCGGCGACTGCCAGTGCTGCTGCGGAAGATGGGCCAAGGAGTGTTGATAGGAGAGGCCCTGGCCGGGCAAAGTTGAAGGTTATGGAATTAGCTTTGGCAGCAGGGGCCAGGGTCATGGTACCCTCCCCCCTCCTCCAATCCCTTAAGCTGGGGTGAAAGAATCGCCATTAGGATGAAGAAACCGGCACACCCTCCGCTCCTCCTTGAGGCAGGGAGAGGCGGCCCATCGGACTTTCTCCGGGTCGTCCCGAAACAGGGCGTGCAGGCACCTGGGGTCCCGGCAGGAGTGCACCGCGCAGAAAGTCCCTCGCAGTTCCGGGGCCCTGAGGGGCAGCACCCGGCTGTCCACATCCAGGATGGCTTCCGGCGCGGTGGGACCGAACAGCCCGATGGCCGGCTTTCCCAAAGCGTCAGCCAGATGTAAAGGCCCGGCATCCACCCCCGCGAACAGGTCGGACTCCTGCACCAGCCGCAAAAACTGCCGGGATTTCTCTTCGCTTTTGCCGAATATGAACACCTCCGTCACCGGCAGACCCCGCACCCGTTTCTGTTCTTCTTCGGCCAAGGCCACAGTCACCCGGGCCCCAGGGAACTGGCGGCCCAGCCAGGCCAGGAGGGAGGCCACGTCAGCCACCGCCAGGCCTTTCCGCACGTCGGTGGAAAACGGGGCCAGCAGCAGTCGCTTAACCGGCTGAGGCACAGGCGGCGGATTCTCCTGCCTTTCCGGGGCAGGCAGGCTCAAGTATTGGCGCACCCGGGCATAAAGATTTTCCGTAACCGGAAATTTCAGGGAGGCAAAAGTATAGAAACGTTCGGCCAAAGTGAGGAAAAATTCGCTTTCCCCCGGGGAGCCCCAAGGGTTGAAACCGATGTCAATCTTCGCCCGGTGGAGCCGCCATAGAGTGTCCAGCATCTGGCGGGGGCTGCGCTTCCTGACGCTTAGCACCTTCACCCGGCGGTCCACCAGGGCCTCGGCATAGGGCCGCAACTGATGGCTGGTGAGAAGGTAGTAGGTTTTATCCGGATGACAGGCAATAAATTCCCGGATGACCTTAAAGGCGATGATGCCGTCGCCGTACCGGCTGAACACGGTGAACAGGAGGGTGCGGGCGTGCTCCAGTTCCGCAGGGGCGATTTCCCGGTTCCGGTGGCGATGCCGGGATATCCGCTTCTGCAAAAGGTAATTGATCATTGCCGGTTTGCCCGGTTATACGGGGAAAAGTCGCCCGGTCAACAAACTCCAGGGCCGGGCCAGTTTTGGCCTTTTTTGTATAGCATAACCTTAGAACCGTAGCGCAGACAAAAAAACAAGGAGGGAATATGACCCGCTTCTGGTTCTTTCCGAAGCGCTAGGGCGGTGATAGGCAAGAATAAGAGGATAAAGGGAGCCTAAGCCTGAGCGGGGACGCCTCCCCAGGCAGGTGTAAAAGACCAGGACCGGCGCAGCTTGCGGTTGTAAATGGGAGGCACCCACAGGCGCCACGACTCCTCCTGGCTGATGAGATGGTGGATGAACCGAAGGTGAAAGTCGTGGCTGCCCCGAACCACCTCCACCCGTCCCAGCAGGGGCACACCCAGAAGGGCCAAGTCGCCCATGACGTCCAGAATTTTATGGCGTACGAACTCATCCGGGAACCGCAACCCTTCCGGATTGAGCACCTGCTCCTCGCCCAGCACCAAGGCATTGTCCAGGGAGCCCCCCAGGGCCAGACCCTGGGACCGAAGCTGCTCCACTTCCTTCAGGAATCCAAAGGTGCGGGCCGGGGCAATTTCCCGGCAGAAGGCGGAGGTGTTCAAGGGGATACTGTACCGCTGCCGCCCGATCAGCGGATGAGGGAAGTCAATAGTATAGGTGATGCGGGGCTGCCCGGGCGAGGCCCGCATCCACCGCTCGCCCTCCCGGTACTCCACCGGCCGCCGCATGACCAGATAAGTGCGGGGCTCGGGCAGCAGGCGGAAACCCGTCGCCAGAAGCCTCTCGGTAAAAGGGGCAGCACTGCCGTCCATGATGGGGATTTCCGGTCCTTCTACCAGAATCAGGGCGTTATCCACCCCTACACCCAGCAGGGCTGCCAGCAGGTGCTCCACGGTGAAGAACAGGGGCTGGCCGTCCCCCAAAGTGGTGTTTCTGGCGGTGCCTACCACCGAGGTATAAAGGGCCGGAACCTGCGGCCGATGCGGCAGGTCCTCGCGCACCAGCCGGATGCCGGTATTGGCTGCGGCCGGAAACACCGTCAAAGTGGCGGGCCGGCCCTGATGCAGGCCGATGCCCGTAATAGTCAGAGGACGTGCCAAGGTTTTTTGCCAGACCATAGTTCTCCCCCTTGATTTGTAGGGTGCAAAGCATATACCAGCCGACGCCGCATTTCTTCTTCTGTTTAACATGGCTAAATCATTGACAATATCAACCGACGAACTTCTCCCTGCCCGGCTTGTCTTGGACTTTTGTGGCAAAAATGCCACAATTAGTCCGGAAATTTGTGGCAAAAATGCCACACTACAGCCAACGCGCTGCCTCGCCTGATTATTTCAAGTTTGACCTGCAGGCCATAGTTTCATCAGGAAGGAGTTACCCTTTTACCGAACTTGGGGCTTTGTTTAGATAAATTTGCCGGAGCCCCGACAAGAAAGTCAGGTGAGGAAATTTACCCCACCCGAGGGTGAGAAACGCCCCATGATTCTGTAATTTCAATTGGCTCCGAGTCTGGAGTTCCCCTCGGGCCCGCGGTCCAGCTTAAGAGAGGGTAATGGCGCGGCCGGCGGTTCGGGGCAACCTGTCCGGCGGTAGCCGGCTGAATGTCCAAAGGGGAGTGGGGCCGGATTTTCCAGACAGGAAAATTCCTGAGATACCCATAAGTTCAGCGGTCTGAAGGGGAGAAACCGCTTGTGGCCCGGAGCCTTCAACTTT
>JAFDHU010000248.1 GCA_019308625.1 Deltaproteobacteria bacterium | reverse complement strand
AAAACAGGGCACTTGTCCCAAAAATCCCCGGGGCCGGGGCGCGCCCTGATAAATTTGTCTTGATTTTTTAGAGGTGCAAAAAGGCTGCCAAGCGGGTTGGTTAAATAACTTATTGAAAATACCTTAAAATATCTATTGGTCGGTCAAGGCCTTGGCGGACCTGTCCCGTGACCTGTCACAGTTCTGGCACGGTCAGGAAAACCCTGAGGGGATGGCGGGAGCCGGTCGTCAAGGAGGAAGCTCCGGCCCCAGCAGCCAGCCTGGGCTGGATTATGGCCCGCCCCCCTCCGCGGCCGCAAGGGTCCGGGTTTCTCCTGAGCCGGAAGGGTCCGAATTCCTCGGAGAATTACCCGGCCTCCAGGGCGGCGATGGTGGCCCTCAAAAAGGCCGGCAGGTCCTCGGGCTTGCGGCTGGTGATGAGGTTGCCGTCCACCGCCACCTCCACATCCACGAAGGTGGCCCCGGCATGCTCCAGGTCGTCTTTGATGGCGGAAAAGGAGGTCACGGTTTTCCCCGGCAGGATTTTGGCCGAAGCCAGCATCCAGCCGCCGTGGCAGATGGAGGCCACCACCTTGCCCTGTTCATGGGCCTCCCGGACCAACTGCACCATGGCCGGGTAGCGGCGCATGATGTCCGGAGCGTAGCCGCCGGGGATGATCACCGCGTCAAACTCGTCGGCCTTGACCTCCGAGGCGCTCCGGTCAGCCTCCACCGGATAGCCGTATTTGCCGGTATAGGTCTTGGCGCTGCCGGAGCCCACCACCACCACTTCGGCCCCCTCCTCCTTCAGGCGCAGCAGCGGGTACCAGACTTCCAGGTCCTGATAGAGATTTTCCACTAATATGGCGACGCGTTTGCCCTTGAGTCGCATGCTCTCCTCCTTTCAGGAAATTTTTCCCTGCATCGGCTGCTGTTTTCCTTACCAGATTATGCCTCCCTGACCTGGCGTCAAGATCCGGTCATTCCAACATCACCCGGGGATCATCCACCTCCAGCCGGCGGCGGAGGGAGGCCTTGCCGCTGGGGAAGCGCCAGTAGGGGCGCTGCCGGGTAAAGGGCAGGATAATCAGATAAATCAAATGGTTGTCCGGCGGCAGCAGATACCCGGCCACGCCGATGACAATCTCCCGCTGCCGGATGTTCAGGCGCAGGGAGCGGTGCAGGTAATCCCACCACCTAAAGACCACGGAATAGTTGGAGTTGGTTTCCGGGCCCACCGCAGAATGGTGTATCCCGTGCATCCGGGGGGTGACAAAAATCTTGTTCAGGCTGCGCTCCAGCCAGAGAGGCAGCCGCAGATTGCTGTGATGGAACATGGTGGCCAGGGTGAAGGCCAACTCATACACCAGGTAAATGAAGGGGGTGATTCCCAAAAGTCCCACCTGGACGATGCGAAATCCAGTGGAGTAGAAGGTCTCCACAAAATGGAAGCGGAAAGAGGTGGTGACATCCAGGTCCGGGTCCACGTGGTGCACCAGGTGAAAACGCCATAGCAGGGGATAGACGTGGTTGGCCCGGTGCCACCAATAAAAGGTGAGATCCATAAGCAGGAACCCCAGGGCGAACTGGCTCCAGAAAGGCAGGGGCAGCCAGGCCAGCAGACCGAAGGCGTGGACTTGGCTCAGGGACGCCAGCCCCAGGGCCACCGGCCGCACTATGGCGGTGCCCACTGCGTAGGACAGTGCGGTGATGCCCAGGTTGACGACCCAGCGGCGCTTGGTGGGCCGCTTGCGCCGGCGCAGGGGATACCAGAGCTCCCCCGCCAGCAGGAGCAGGAACAGGACCACCAGACCCAGGGGTCCAAGGTAGCCGAAGGGCAGATATGCAGTGGTCATTATGCCTTTCTGGGTGGTTGATTTTCAGAGCGGGAAAAGAGTCAATCCCCCCTCACCCTGACCCTCTCCCCCAGAGGGGGAGAGGGAAAAAGTGGTAGGCTCTGCTTTCAGTTCTGTATAGTTAGTGAGCGGGTGATCCCTGAATCAGGAGTCCTCTCAAAGTTAACGAATTTGATTCCTTATCAGGAGCACCTGCAAAAATCAGCCTGGATTTGAATGCCTTCGGAAAAGGGGATTTGTCTGTCATATTCGCCTTAATGTTACTATTTCTGCGCCGAATTGTTTTCTAAGTCGCCACCCGGAGGAATCCGGTGCCCCGGGCTATCACCGGCAGGAGGCCTCAAGGGGGGCGTTCTATGGCCACCTTTTCCCAGAAGCTCCAGGATTTCAGCTCCAGGGCCAGGTGGTGTCTTAAAAAAGCCCGGATCAGCACCAGACTTTGGTCTCGCTGCCAGGCCGGCAGGGCCAGGCGGGAGAGCCGGTCCCGGGGCATCTCCTGGGCTTGGCGCAGGAACTTCCAGGTGCCGGGGCTCAGGTCCGCCAGGGGGCTGGGGGCCTGCGGGCGGCAGGCACCGCAAACCACGCCGCCCCGGGGGATGCTGAAGGCCAGCGGCGGGGAGGGCTCCTGGCCGCAGAGCCCGCAGGTGGCCAGATGAAAGCCGTAGCCACCCAGCTTCAAAAAGTGCAGGGCAAAGGAGACCAGCAGGGAGTCCGGAGGAAGACCGTCCTCCAGGCGGGCCAGGGCCTCCTCCAGGGCGGCGAAGATGGGGGCCGCGGCCTCGGGAGGGCTGGCCAGCTCGCCGGCCAGCTCCGCCAGCACCGCGGCCGCCCCCAGACGGCGCAGGTCCCGCCGCAGGTGGGGATAGGACCGGATGAGCTCCCCTTTCTGGAGAAATTCCAGGTCCCGGCCGGGCCGGGGCGACAGAAACAGCACCACCCGGTTCAGGGGCTCCAGCACGTTGGCAAAGCGCCTGCGGCTCTTCTTGAAAGGTCACCAGCCGGTCGGCTTCGCCTACATCCTTGACGCTGAGCACAATGGCCGGGGTCGGAACTGAGGCCACGGTTTACCATTAATCCCGGCCCCGGGGAGCCACCGGTACTGAAAGCCAAGCGCTCAATCCGCCCGGGGCAAGCTGTTTATGCTTGGTGATATTGAGACCGCTGTTTTTTAGGGCAGGGCGGGAGGCCTGCCGGTCCCGCCGGTTCCCCCATCAAATTCACCGCCTGCCTCAAATTAATTCTTCAGTCAGGTTTGTTCGGCCTACCCGTGGCTTGCAATCAGGCGGTCCCGATTTATGTTCTATATAATGCGCTTCCCGGAAAAGCGCAAATTTATCCCCGAAAAAACGGTGTGTCAGGGGACGGACGATCAGGGTGGG
>JAFDHU010000247.1 GCA_019308625.1 Deltaproteobacteria bacterium | reverse complement strand
TTGTGGCACGCCCCCTACGGGGAGGCCCGCCGCCGGCCGGAACAATGGTGCCGTCTGTTGGCCGTGGTGGCTCAGGTAACCCGGGCCGGGGCGGGCAGGGCCGCCAACCCCCGGCAGACCCGAAGGTCAGCCGAGGGGCAGGCAGAGGGAGGCTCTGAGCGCGGGGATGGCGGCCGCCATCTGACCGCCTCCTGGCACGAGTGGCTGGCCCTCATCCAGCGGCCTTTTCTGCCGGAGCATGAACTGCAGGAATTTCAGCAGGCCGTAGTCAATTTTCTGCGGGCAAATCCGGACCTTGTCAGAGACGAAGGCAAGCTCCGGCTGGTGCGCTACTGCTATGCCAACTACATCAACCCCGACCCGGGCTATGACGGTCTGCCGCCTGCAGAGAAGCTGGCTCGGGCGGGAGAGATGGCCAGGAGCCTGTCCACCTCCTGGGAACTGTGACATCAGCCGGGTTCAAACTCCCGGGATGAATAAAGGGGAACTTGGATGGCCAATCAGCAATACATGAAGCTCTGGAGCATCGGCGGCGGCAAAGGCGGGGTGGGTAAAAGCATCGTCACCATGGGCCTGGGCATCAGTTTGGCCCGCCTGGGAAACCGGGTCATCCTGGTGGACGGCGATCTGGGCGCCGCCAACCTGCACACCATGATGGGCCTGCGGTTTCCGCCCCTCACTCTGGAGGACTTCCTGCTGAAGAGGCTGCCCCGCCTGGAGGATGTGGTGGTCAAGACCCCCATAGAGGGCATCAGCCTCATCTGCGGGGCGGACGACCTGCTGGGTGCGGCCAACCCCACTTACTTCCAGAAAATCCGGGTGCTCCGGGAACTGGAGGACCTGCCGGCCGATTTCGTGCTCCTGGACCTGGGCGCCGGCACCTCCTTCAACATCCTGGATTTCTTCAACCATTCCTCCGGAAAAATCGCGGTGTTCACCGGCATCTCCACCTCCCTGCAAAACGTTTACGGCTTCATCAAATGCGCCCTGTTCCGCAAAATCTCCCGGGAGTTCGCCAAGGACTTTGAGATTCTAACCCTCTTGTACGAAGACGAGGCAGCCGCCGAGGAAATCAATTCCATGGATGATCTGGTGGCCCAGGTCAGACGCCTGGCCCCGGACAAGTGCTTCCGGTTGCTCAAGATACTGCGGGACTTTGAGGTCTTCCTGGTAACCAACATGGTGAAAAACGAGCAGGATTTCCGGGCGGCGGAGATCATCCAGTCGGTGTGCGCCGACTTTTTGAATATCAAGCCCCAGATTCTGGGCCACCTGCTTTACGACCCCCTGGTGGATGTGGCCATCAACCAGATGGTGCCCTCCCTGCTCCACCAGCGGGATAACAAAATCATCCGGGGGCTGGAACAAATCGCCAAAAGGATGATGCGCCTGGCCCGGCGCCCCCTGCCGACCTTGGCCCCGGATAACCAGAAAGCAGCCCCAGCAGCCTCCCTGGCCTTCTGGAAAGGGGCCCTTAACCCGGGCTCCTGACGGGTTTTTCTTTTCGCTCCAGTGGCCCGGGGGTGGGGGCCTTTACTGCCGGGGGCAGGGGAAGATTGTCTGAACAGGCTTTACCTCGAGAGACCTTGGAGGAACCTGGGGAAATAATCGAGCGGCTTTGCCGCGGTGGCAGCTCGGGTTGCCTTTTTTCCGAGGGCTGATGCGGCCGCCCACGGGGGCTTCTCCTGTAAAAGGGAGTCCAGAATCCTGACCAGCCGCGCCGCCGCCTGCCCGTCGCCGAAGGGGTTGCCGGCCTGGGCCATGGCCCGGTAGCTGGCCGGGTTCTCCAGCAATTCCCTGACCGCCCGAAATATCTGCTCCCGCCGGGTGCCCACCAGTTTCACCGCGCCGGCCCAGAGGGCTTCGGGCCGCTCGGTGACCTCCCGCAGGACCAGCACCGGCTTCCCCAGGGCCGGGGCCTCTTCCTGGAGGCCGCCGGAGTCGGTGAGCACCAGATGACAGCGGGACAGCAGATAGACAAAGGGGGCATAATCCAGAGGTGGCAACAGGGTGAGGCGGCTGCCGGCGGCAGTCTCCAGCACCAGGGCGCCGTTGTGGCCGGCTTGCCGTGGGGGGCGGAAAACTGTCCAGACCACCTGCTGCACCCTGGGGTTGAGGTGTACGGGAAAGACCAGATGTACGCCGGGGCAGTGCTCGGCCACGTCCCGCAGGGCCAGGCAGAGGTCTTCCAGGCCGTCCCAGTTTTCCCGGCGGTGGCCGGTGACCAGAATCAGGCAGCCGCCCTCCGGCGTCACCCCCCAGTTGCGGGCCAGATAATCCCGCCAGAAGGCCTCTTCCTGCGCCACTTGCGCGGCCACCAGGTTCAGGGCGTCGATCACCGTGTTGCCGGTGACCCAGATGCGGTCCCGGGGCACTCCTTCGGCTATTAGGTTCTCCCGGGCCCAAGGCGTGGGGGCGAAGTGATAGTCGGCCAGCACCGCAACCACACGCCGGTTCATCTCCTCGGGGAAGGGCCGGAGTCTGTCCTGGGTGCGCAGCCCCGCCTCCACGTGCCCCACCGGAATCTGCTCATAAAAGGCCGCCAGGGCCGCGGCCAGGGTGGTGCTGGTATCGCCGTGAACCAGGACTAGGTGGGGGCGCTCCCTCCGCAGCACCTCCCGCAGGCCCAACAGCACCCGGGCAGTGACGTCAAAGAGGTCTTGGCCGGCGGTCATGACGCCTAGGTCATAATCCGGGACAATGCCAAAGAGAGCTAACACCTGGTCCAGCATCTGGCGGTGCTGGCCGGTGACCGTCACCTGGACCTGAAACCGGTCCGCGGCCTCCTGCAGGCCCAGCACTACCGGGGCCATCTTGACAGCCTCGGGACGGGTGCCGAAAATCACCAGAATCCTTTTCACCGGACGCGCTGCCGTCTCCCTTTGCTGCCGGCTGCTGCCGCACTCTCTGGTGAAGGAAACTTCGGAGATATCAGGGGCTGCTGGTTGGACTCTCGGGCAGTCATGGTGCGGATCGCGCCGGAAATCCCC
>JAFDHU010000246.1 GCA_019308625.1 Deltaproteobacteria bacterium | reverse complement strand
CTTGGCTTTCCTGAATAGTGCCGCGACACCGCCTGGTGGAGCCGAAACCCATCTGCCGCAACCTCTCCTTGTCGGCCTCGGAGACCTTCTTGCCTTTGCGGGACCGCCGGGCCCCGGCCAGGTGGCAGACCTGGTGAATCTGTTCCAGGGGGAACAATACCACCCAGGCCAGGCGTTCATCTGAGGTCAGATGCAACTTGGCCCCGGGGACCGAGGCCAGAAGTTTTTCTCCGGTTGCCTGGGTGGTCCAGATGGTGGCCAACTGTTTTACCTCGTCAAAGACCCGAATGAGGCCTCCGTTTTTGCAAAGAATCCACTCATAGAAGTGCAGCTGACCCCGGCGGTATTCCGACAGCTCATAATAAAAGGAGGGGTCCAGAGCCATCTTGTAGCGATACCCGGTGAGCCCGGCCAGGGTTCCCCACTCCCCGGCCCATTCCCGCTCCAGGGCCTGCTTCCAGGTCAGATGCTCCGGGTATTTTCCGGCCTCCGGAATCAGCTGTAGCTTCACTGCCCCGATTTTCACTGGTTGCATATCATCTCCTTTCTCCGGCGCTTGGCGCTGCCGGTCAACCGCACCGCGTCACAAGCCCGGGCCACGCCGTATCTGCCCTCGCCGGTCCGGGTGCATTCCCCCCAGGCCTGGGTGGGGTTCGGGCTGTCCTCTGCCGGCTGGAAGTGGGCGCACATGAAGCAGGTGGCCGTGGTCTCCCTGGGCCGGGGCAGATTCAGCGGCCCCACCCGTGGATCTCCCGGCTCGGGATCCGGCACCCGGCCTTCCCGGCGGTCCCGGCATTGCCCGGAATTCCAGGCCAGAAAATCCCACCACCAGGCGCACCACAGGGGAAGCTCCGGGTCATGTGCCCAGGGATTTGTCCGGCACCAAGGGCATTCGGTGCAGGGTGGAGTCGGGGGCCAGGGGGTAAAGCCATCGCAGGGGTGAGGTTCCCTCAGGGCCATGCCAGGCCGTCCGGCGGGTGTGGCTTCCGGATGTCGGCAGTAGATGTGGCCAGCTCTGCTATCGGCGTGTCTGCAATCCAGGCAGCGCACCCTGGCCGGGGATTCCTGGGCTTGGCCTTTAAGGTAGGTCAGGACTTCCGGCTTGTGCCGTTTCAGGACTGCCACCAGGGGCTGCACCTGGGACAGTGGGGGCTTGGTTCCCCCACGAAACACCAGATTCACCTTATCGCCCTGCACCTGTGGGACATAGCCCAGACTTTGTAACTCTGCCAAAACGGATGAGACCTTCATAGTTCGAATACCTCCGGCGCGGCTTCTTCCCAGCCTTCGGAATCTATCATCTGCAGGTCTTCTCTCTCCCAATCGGGGATGTCACCGTGGAAGGCTGATGTCTGGGACGGACCGGGACGCGTCCCAGAATTTGGCTCCGTCCCATGAAACTGGCTAGTATCATTAAGATTCTCAGTTTGGGACGCGTGGGACGGGTCGTTTTGGGGGGTATCCCGTAAATAAATTTCACACATACGCAACACCTGGGAGGGGTCGAAGAGGTATGGCTGCACCTTGCGCCGCCGGTTCCCCTCCAGGTAGCGGCGGGGAAGTTTTTCCTTAAACAGGTTGAAGCGGGCCAGAGCTTCCCCCAACCACTTCTTGCCGGGTCTCACATCTCCCTCGATACCCATGGCTTCAAGAATTTCTCCCGCGGTCATCTCGAAGGGCCCGTCGGCTTTTTCGGCCTGCTCCTGTAGGGTTTCCAGCAGGGCCGCTTCCCAGTCGGACGGCTCATGCCGGGTTTGCATGGCCCCCCTCATGTAAAACTTCCTGACGGCCTCTGCCTCCGCTGGATCCACTCCCAGGGCCTGAAGCAACGCCCCTATGGGCCGCCATAATTCGGTCAGCCGGGTCCCGTCCCCCGGGATGGCCTGGTAAGCTTGGGCCACCTCTTTGAAGGCGGCCAAGGAAAACCGATACAGCGCATCCCGTAACTCGGCCCACACCGGTTCAAACCCCTCCAGGTCCGGCAATCTCCGCCGGGTCCGGGTCATGGGCACTCTGATACATCTATCATCGGGGTCCTGGTTCAGGGGTTTGGTGGAGGCGAACGCCTTGGGCCCGTAAGTGGAAAACTCCAGGACCGACCGGCCTGACTTGCTAACCTCCACCACCCGGCGCTTGCCGCCCGCTTTTTTATACGAATCTGCCAGCAAGCCAATGATGTTCCCGTTTTCACTACTCAATTTTTCCGCCTGGTCAAAAAGCAGGGTTCCCCGCTGGCCGTCCACCGTGTCCCCCAGGGCCGCCGCGGTGATGTCCCTTCCCTTGAATGGGTTGAAACACAGGCAGGCAAGGGCTTCCAGGGTCTTTGATTTGCCGGTTTCCTTCGGCCCAAATAGGTGCAGGAAGGGGTAAGCTACAAATAATTGGGTGAAGTAGGTCCCCGCCGTCCACGCCGCCAGCAACCCATAGGCCGGGTCCGGTAGGTCCAGATAGGCTTGTAGCGCCGCCTTGAGGCGGTCATAGAGGTTTGCCGGACTAGTGGGACGCTCCAGGAAGGCCCTCAACCGGTCCAAGGCCCATCTGTCCTGCAGCCACGGCGGGGTGCCCCTACCCACGGCCCAGGTCCGGCCCCCGATGTCCACGGCTTCCGGATTTACCATGGCTTGGACGCCCTGGCCGTCGGATATGATAAGCAGCAGGCCTTCACCGCCATCGGGCAGGTCCACCCGGAAACCCAAGGTCATGTGCCCGTCCGGGAAGTCCACGGCGGGATGCAGGCGGCGTATTTCGGCCAAGTCGGCCACCGCCAGGGCTGGGGCCTTATCCTTGCCTTCCCGCTTCTTTCGGGCCGCCCTGAGGTCGGCCTTCAGCTCGGCCAGATCCGCCGCCCGGAGCTTTAGGCGCTCCTTCAAGGCCTCCAGGAGCGCCGCTGCCTCCAGGTGGCTCAGCCGGGCCAAGTGGAGCACCAGGGCCGACAGGCGCTTGAGCTTTTCAGGCAATGGCGAATCGGGGCCTAAATCTCGAATCTGCCACCAAACCTCC
>JAFDHU010000245.1 GCA_019308625.1 Deltaproteobacteria bacterium | reverse complement strand
TGGTCAATGGCGGCTCCGGTGATGGCGCCCAAGCCTCCCCCGATGGCCGCGCCGGTGGCGGTGTACGGCGACTGCGTGGCACAGCCGGCCGTGAGAATCAGGACCAGGAAAAAAAGACCCACACTTTTGGAAGACATGGTGAACTCCCCTCCGTTTGAGAACCCATCTTCTTTTTCACTTAGATGCAGGGGTGTTGAGAAAAGTTAAAGGAGAAATATCCGAGGGTTGAAAAGCGGACACACCGGAGGCAAAACCGGCTGGATGCCGAATTCTGCTTCAAAAAAAGGGCGGCGCTTGGGCCGCCCCTAAGTAAGCTCCATATGGCGCGGGGAGCTACTTGGCAATCACCATAATCACCGCGTCCTTGGTCACCGAAGCGCCAGGCTCATAGTTGATGGCCTTGACCGTCCCTGTGGCCGGGGAAGGCAGGCTGTTCTGCATCTTCATGGCTTCCAGGACGCATACCAAATCGCCGGTGTTGACCTGATCCCCCACCTTGACGTTGTAGCTGATAATCATGCCCGGCATGGGGGCTCTTAAGGGCACTTCCCCCACCGCCAGGGCTTCGGCGGGCACCGCCGCGGGAGCCGCTTCCGCAGGCTTGGGCGCCGGGGCCGCCGCAGGAGCAGGGGCAGCGGCCGGGGCCGGCGTAGGCGCCGGGGCCGCCGCCCGGGGTTGCGCTGCCGGCGCGGCGGCCACCGCGCCAGGCATCACCCCGGCAATCACCGGCGGGCCGGAAGTGCATTCCACTTCCACTTCGTAGTACTGCCCGTCCACAAACACGTTGAAAGTACGCAGCCCTGGCCCCTTTTCCGGCGCCGGCCGCTCCAGGCGATCAAGATACTCCTTGACCTGCTGGAAGAGGTTCTTGTTTTTGATGGTGAGATAAACCTCGTCCTCCAGCTTGATCTGCTCCAGGGTCTTGGCCTTGACTTCCTCAGGGACGGGCTCCAGGCCGTACTTCCATTTCAGGAAGCGCAGGCCGGTGGTGGGATACAGGGCATAAATGAGGATGTCGCCGTCGTTCTTGGCCAATCCCTGGGTGGCTTCCACCGCCTTGTCCCACTCCGGCTCCAGGATGTCGCCGGGCCGCTTGGAGGTGGGCTCCTCGCCCCGCTCATAGCCCTTGAGGATGATTTTCTGTACTTCCGGGTCCATGGGGGCGGGGGTGCGGCCATACAGGCCGTAAGCCAGGGCCTTGACTTCCGCCGGAATCTGCTGGTAGCGCCCGAAAAGCACATTGAACACCGCCTGGATGCCCACAATCTGGCTGGTAGGGGTGACCAGGGGTGGGTAGCCCAGTTCCTTGCGGGTCTGGGGCAGCTCGGCCATCACCTCCCGGATGCGGTCCAGGGCGTTGGCCTCCTTGAGCTGGTTCACCAGATTGGAGTACATGCCCCCGGGAATCTGGTGCAGGAGCACTCCGGTGTCAATCACCGCCATCTTGCTGGTGTCCAGCAGGTCCCGGTATTTCAAAGCCACCTTCTCCAGATCCTGGCCGATGTCAATGAGTTTGGCCAGATCCATATCGGATTCCCGGTCGGTCTTCTCCACCGCCACCAGGATGGGCTCAATGGCCGGCTGGGCGGTGCGCAGGGCAAAGGGCGACAAGCAGGTGTCCACAATGTCCACCCCGGCCTCAATAGCCTTGAGGTAGGCCATGGAGCCTTGGCCGCTGGTGTAGTGGGTGTGGAACTCCACCGGGATCTTGATGGTTTCCTTGACGGCCTTGACGATTTCGTAGGCATCATAAGGCGAGCACATGCCGGCCATGTCCTTCAAGCAGAAGGAGTCGGCCCCCATCTCCTCGCACTCTTTGGCAAATTTGACGTAATATTCCAGGTTGAAGATGGGGCCGCCCATGCGCCGCTCGGTGAGGCTGAAGCACACCGCGGCCTGAAAGTGGGCCATATAGCCCTCTTTTTTGGCGTCCATGATGGCCTTGACCGCCACTTCCCAGTTGCGCTTGTCATTCAAGGCGTCAAAGACCCGGAAGATGTCCACCCCGGCTTCCGCGGCATAGCGCACGAACCGGTAGGTGACGTCGTCAGCGTAGTTGCGGTAGCCCACCAGGTTCTGGCCCCTGAGGAGCATCATGGTATGGGTCTTTTTCAGGAGGCCCTTGATGAGCCGGATGCGGTCCCAAGGGTCGTCCCCCAGGAAGCGGTGGGCGGTGTCAAAGGTGGCGCCCCCCCAGACTTCCAGGGCCCAGTAGCCCATCTCATCCATGCGCTCCATGAAGGGGATGATATCCTCGGTGCGCATGCGGGTGGCCAGCAGGCTCTGATGACCGTCCCGGAAGGTGGTGTCGGTAAATTTAATGGGGTTTTTTCCGGCCATGGATTACTCCTTTTTGAAGCTGTTAGCTGTTGGCTTTAAGCACTCAGCTTGGAAACAAGCCCAGGTGCCGGGCCGGAAGGCCGCCTGCTAGTGCCGAAAAAACTCAGGTTATCGGCGCTGAAGCTGACCGCTCAAGGCTGACAGACGTTAGCCTACCTATCTGAAACTGCGGCGTTGCACGAGCTGCCGCATCTGCATGGCGGCCTGGCGGCCCGACAGCCCCCAGAGATTGGGGAAGGTGACCGCGGCGGGGGGGCCGACCGGCGGCGCCGCGGCCGCCGCCATAATGGCTTCCTCTTCCAGAAGATACTCCTGGATGGCGGCGCTGATGGCGGCCATAATTTCTGGTTTTGGCTGTTTCATGACTGCCCTCTCCTGGGGGCCGCAGCCCCGGGGGCTGAACAGTGGGGTCTTGCCGCCAGAGCTGTTACATTGGAATATTGCCGTGCTTCTTGGGCGGCAGGTTCTCCCGTTTGGTGCACAGGACCTCCAGGGCCTCAATCAGCCGCGGCCTGGTCTCCCGAGGGACAATAACCTGGTCCACAAAGCCCCGGGAGGCGGCGATATAGGGATTGTACAGCAGGCTCTGGTATTTTTCTATGAGCTCCTGGCGTTTTTTCTCCGGGTCCTCCGCGGCCTGAATCTCCCGCCGGAAGATGATGTTGGC
>JAFDHU010000244.1 GCA_019308625.1 Deltaproteobacteria bacterium | reverse complement strand
CACCCGCTGGGAGTGATTAAGGGATGATTCAAGGTTCAGAATTAGCTGTGTAGGGATGGTTAAAGAGTAGTTAAAGTTGGGCATCGTCTTTGTAAAAAGGGTCGAAAACCACGACGAAATATTAACCGAAAACCGAAAACTTCTCTTATGTTTGACCGCTTATCCGCCAAACTGGCTCAGGTCTTTAAAAAGCTCAAAGGCCGGGGCAAGCTCAGCCCGGAGGACGTGAACGCCGCCCTCCGGGAGGTGCGCCTGAGCCTCCTTGAGGCCGACGTCAACTACAAGGTGGCCAAGGCCTTTGTGGAGCAGATCAAAGGGAGAGCTGTAGGGGAGGAGGTCATGGGCAGCCTCACCCCGGCCCAGCAGGTCATCAAGATCGTGCATGAGGAGCTGACCCGGCTGCTGGGCGGGGAGTCCCCCAAACTGGACCTCTCCGGCCGGCCGCCCATCGCCCTCATGCTGGTGGGCCTCCAGGGTTCGGGCAAGACCACCACCTGCGCCAAGCTGGCCCGGCGTCTCAAGTCCCAGGGCCGCCAGCCTTATCTGGTGCCGGCGGACGTGCAGCGGCCCGCGGCCATTGAACAGCTTAAGCGCTTGGGCGAGGAAATTGAGGTGGGCGTGTATCCCGCCGATGCCGGGCAGAATCCGGTAGCCATCGCCGATGCCGCCATGGAGGCGGCCTACACCCAGGGTTATGACACGGTGATTCTGGACACCGCCGGCCGGCTGCACATTGACGCCCCTCTCATGGAGGAGCTCAGGGCCATCCGGGAGAAGGTTAAGCCCAACGAGATTCTGTTGGTGGCCGACGCCATGACCGGCCAGGACGCGGTGCAGGTGGCCGACCGGTTCAACGACATGCTCAAGCTCACCGGGGTCATCCTCACCAAGGTGGAGGGCGACGCCCGGGGCGGCGCGGCCCTGTCCATGCGGGCGGTCATCGGCAAACCCATCAAGTTCCTGGGGGTGGGGGAGAGGCTGGACGCCCTGGAGCCCTTTCACCCCGACCGGCTGGCCTCCCGCATCCTGGGCATGGGGGATGTCCTCACCCTCATAGAGAGGGCCGAGGCGGCCTTTGACAAGTCCCAGGTGAAGGCCCTGGAAAGGAAGATCCGGGAGGAGAGCTTTACCCTGGAGGACTTCCGGGAGCAGCTTCGCCAGATGCAGAAAATGGGGTCCCTGGAGTCGCTGCTGGAGATGATTCCTGGCATGAAACAGATCAAAGCCCTGAAAAATGTCAAGCCCGACGGCCGGGAGCTGAAAAAGGTGGAGGCCATCATCAACTCCATGACCCCGGAGGAGAGAAGGGACCACACCATCATCAACGGCAGCCGCCGCCGTCGCATCGCCAAGGGCAGCGGCACCTCCGTGGAGGACGTGAACCGGCTGCTGAAAAACTTCGCCATGACCCAGAAAATGATGAAGCAGATGGGCAAGGCGGCCAAAAAGGGAAGGCTGTCCTTCCCTGGATTATTTTAGTTTTTGATTTTCGGTTCAATGGTTTTAAGAAGGTAACCCACCCCCCGAAGTGGCCTTTACACCGAAAACTGAAAACTGAAAGCCGAAAACGAACCAAAGGAGGAAGAAACGGCAGATATGGCACTGCGCATCCGGTTGGCCCGCTACGGCGCCAAGAAACGGCCTTTTTATCGCATCGTGGTTTCCAACAGTGAAGCTCCCCGGGACGGCAGGTTCCTGGAGATTGTCGGTACCTACGACCCCAATCAGACTCCAGCGGCCATCAACATCAAGGAGGAGGTTCTGGCCCGGTGGCAAAGCCGCGGCGCCCAGCCCACGGATACGGTGGCCAGCCTCCTGAAGCAGTGGCGCGCCAAGAAGTCGCCGGCCTGAGCTGCCGCCCGCTGGAAGTGATTCCGGGAAAGGGTTCAGACAGAGTTAACGGCCTTTTGGCCAGCAGCTGACTGTGCCAACGCTCCCTGTAGGTCCGCCCCATCCCAGATTGGAGGTGGCAAACCATGAAGGAATTGATCAAGTTCATCGCTCAGGCTCTGGTGGACCATCCGGACCAAGTTCAGGTCAATGAGATTGAAGGCGAGCAGACCTCGGTCATTGAGCTCAAGGTGGCCAAGGAAGATCTGGGTAAGGTGATCGGCAAGCAGGGCCGTACGGCCCGGGCCATGCGCACCATACTCAGCGCGGCCTCCACCAAAATTCGCAAACGGGCGGTGCTGGAAATCATTGAGTAAAGGGAGCACAATCCGGTCCCGGCTGGTCTCCCTGGGAAAGGTGGTAGGCGCCCACGGCATTCGGGGCGCGCTCAAAATCGGAGAGGCGCCGGCAGAACCAGAAACTTTTTTATATTTGGGCGAAGTGGAGATCGGCGGCGCTCGCTACCGGGTCAAAGAGGCCATCTCCAGAAAACGGCAGGTGCTTCTGCGCCTGGAAGGAGTGGACACCAGAAACCAGGCGGAGCTCCTTATCGGCCAGGAAGTGAAGGGGGAAAGCAGCCGGTTTCCGCCGCTGCCGGAAGGGGAGTACTACTGGTTCCAGCTCCAGGGGCTTGAGGTCCGGCATGCAGAGAGCGGTGCGCGGCTGGGCGAGCTGGCCGACATCATTCCCACCCCGGGCCATGACGTCTACGTGGTGCGCCAGGGGCGCCGGGAAATCCTGCTTCCCGCGGTGGAGGAGGTGATCAACGAAATCAATCTGGAGGAGGGCCTCATCAAGGTCCTGCCGCCTGAAGGATGGCTGGAAACCTATGCAGATTGACCTGGTGACCCTCTTTCCGGAGTTTTTTTCTTCGCCCCTGAGCCAGAGCATGCTGCGCCGGGCCCAGGAGATGGGGGCGGTCACCTTCCGGGTGATAAATTTAAGGGATTTTGCCACCGACCGCCACAAGGTCTGCGATGACCGGCCTTTCGGGGGCGGCCCCGGTATGGTCCTGAAGATTGAGCCCCTGGTGGCGGCCATCCGGGCGGTGCGGCAGGAAGACCCCGAAGTCTGGGTGATTCTCCTTTCCCCCCAGGGGAAGGTATTTGACCAGGAAAA
>JAFDHU010000243.1 GCA_019308625.1 Deltaproteobacteria bacterium | reverse complement strand
GGAGAACTGCTTGAGCAATGTCGCAACCGGAGCCTCCTGCAGAGGCTCTTTCCCCTGACCATCTCCTGCGCCCGGCCGGAGGTGGGCCGCTGGCAGGGACAGGGCACCCGGGCCTGTGGCTACTGCTACCCCTGTCTGATGAGAAGAGCGGCTCTGCAGCGGGTGGGCTGGGATGAGGGCCGGGCTTACCGGCTGGATGCACTGGCAGCCCCGGAGCTGCTCGGCCACCGGGTCCGAGGAGCGGATCTCCGGGGCCTGCTCATCGGCCTCAAAACCTGGGAAGAGGCGCCGGAAGAAGTGACGGCGCGGCTCTGGCTGGGAGGTGGAGAGGCGGAGGAACTTTTACCCCAGGCCGAAGCCCAAAGGCTGCTGGCCGCCGGCTTCGAGGAGATAGCGGAGTTTTTCCGGGACAAAGGCGGCTCTCGGGTGGCCGCCTATCTGGGTTGAGGAATATCCGCGGCGCCGCCAGCAGCCTGGACGGTTCAGCCGCCCAGGGCGATGGCCAAAGCAGTGGTGAGCTTGACCACGTCCTGATCGGTGCGACGGAGGTTGCGAGACAGCCACTGGCCCATGCGTAGCAGGAGCTTGCACCCGGTCCTGGGATGCCGCTCAATAAAGTCCAGGAAGTCCCGGCGGCTCAACTCCAGGAAATGGCAGTCGGTCAAAGCCGTCACCGTGGCGGAGCGGGTGTCGTTCTCCAGCAGGGCCATCTCCCCGAAGGACACGCCGTCTTCCGCCCGGAGGCGGGACATCACCCGTTCTTTGGGGACCTCCTCACCCAGGGAGAGAATGAGACGCTTGGTGATTTCCACCTCTCCCTGGCACATGATGAACATGCTGTCTCCCGGCTCCCCTTCCCGAATTACTGTTTCTCCGGCCGGAATATGCCTGGGGTGGGCCAGCTTCAGGACCTGCTGGATTTCCTCGCTGGTCAGGTCCTGCAAAAGGAAGATTTTTTTAAGACAGTCCGGGGCAATCATCAGAGAAGCGGTCTGGCCGCGGCAATCACCACGGCCTGTTGCCTGGGTTCCAGGAGCTGGTCATCCGGAGGGTTGATCTGGACCTCCACTTTGGCCCGTCCGAACAAGTGGGTCATGCCGGTCTCTTCAAACTTGCGGCGGATAAAGTCGTCAATGGCCGAGGGCTCATCGGACAGAAGGTCCCGCAGGGACAAGGCCCGATCTTCGCTGAACAAGCCGATGAGCAGGGCCTGATGCTGTTCTTTCAGGTATTGGGCCAGCTCCTTGACCGGGCGGCCGTAAAACCGGGACGGCACCTCCACGGCCCAGAGGTCGGTTCCTTCCATGGTCAGCAGGCGGGTGAGCAGGTGGAACAGTCCGGGGGCGGCCACTGCCCCGGCCAGCAGGGAGCTGTCATACTGGCCCCGGACCAGAATCTCATTCACTCCGGCCCGCTCCAGGTAGGGGCGGTTTTCCGGCAGGCGTAGCTCTGCCAGGATCTTGAGCTTGGGATTTATAGATTTCAGGGTCAAGGCAGTAAGCAGGATACGCTGGTCTGCCTGGGCCGCGGTTTCGCCTTCCTGCCGGCCAGCCAGCAGAATGGCCTGGGAGGCCCGGCGCACATTGGCCTTCAGCAGGATGTCCTCCCGGGAGAAGTCGCCCCACACATAGTAAAAATCCCGGTCGGAATACTTGGCCTTGATATTTTCCATCTTTTCTGTCGGGAGCTGATTGACCAGCACCACCGGGACGTTGGCGGGCAGACGGCGCATGAGCTGGTCCAAAAAGGGCAGGCCGTCCCGGTTCCAGCCCAGGACGAGCACATGTCTTTCGGCTTTGACGGCTTCCAAACCACGCTCCTGGCGGAATTTGCGCCCCACAAAAACTGAAGCTATTGTAGCAGTGAGCAGGGACAGCATCAAGAAGCCGCCCAGCATCAGGCACACCCCTACCACTCGGCCCCCCAGGGTCCGAGGCACCACGTCGCCATAGCCCACCGTGGTGAGGGTGACCAGGGCCCACCAGGCGGCCCGGCCCAAGCGGGTGACCCAGGGCTGGATATGGGTTTCGCTGAGGAAAAAGCCCAAAGTCCCCAGGGCAATCAGCCCCAGCACGCCGAAAAACAGGTGCGGCACCAGTTCCCGGCGCAAGGTGCGGAAAACGGCGTGAATGGTTTCCTTCAGCTTCCCCCGGTTCACCCGGGTGTCATCCGCCACCTCTTTTCTGGTTCCAGGGGTGTCCGCAGACCAGTTCATTGCTTCCCGGACTGGCTGGTCAACGGCGGGCTCCCGCCCCCGCGGGGCGGGCGGAAGACCACGGCCTGCCGACTCGGGAGAATCTGCCAATTTCAGCCGCGGAAGTAGGAGGCGCAGGCAGTGTCGGACTCCCAGACGCTCACCCGGCTCACCCGGAGACCGTCGCCGTCCAAAACCGCGGCCAGGCGTTCAAACAGGTAGCGGGCCAAGTTCTCAGAGGAGGGATTCTGGTGGCTGAATACGGGCAGTTCATTGAGGTACTTATGGTCCACCTCCTCCAGGACCTCATGGGTCCGGGCCTTCACCTCCCCGAAATCCTTGAGCAAGCCGACCTCATCCAGCCGTTCCCCTTGAAGGTAGACTTCCACCTTCCAGTTGTGCCCGTGCAGGGCCTCGCATTTGCCGTAGAAATTCTCCAGGCGGTGGGCGGCCGCGAAGTGAGTGATTATTTTCAGTTCGTACATGTCCTTTCAATCCCGTCCTTGTAAAGTTTTCAGGAAACCGGTCCTCTGGCCGCCTCAGTCCCGGCCCTTTTTGAGCAGGCGCAGGCGGTTTTCCATGCGTCCTATGAATCCTCTGAGGTCACTTTGCAGCCCGGCCAGGTCGCGGTGCCGCTTGGCGTCAATCTTTTTCAGCTCCGTCAGCCAGAACTCCAGCAGGCTCATCTCCCGCTGGCACAGCTCCTTTTCCACCTGGGCTTTGAGCTGTTTGAGAAGAGCCGGATCCATGAGCCTTTTTATCTTAACTTGGTTCCAGAACCTTTGCCAATTTGAAAGTCAGGGGAAGAAGGCGTTTGCC
>JAFDHU010000242.1 GCA_019308625.1 Deltaproteobacteria bacterium | reverse complement strand
AAAACGGCAACCCGGGCCCGCTTATAGGAGGAGATGAGCTTCTGACCCAGGCGCTTCCGCGTGGCGGCTCCGCCGCCTGGGCGGGAGGCGGCCTCCAGCCGAGCGGGCGTGAGGATGACCAAAACCCGGCGGGACGCTTCGGGGGAGCCGAAAGCCTTAAGGGCAGCCTGCAGCAGTGCGGCAAAATCGGCCGGCCCTTCCCCCGGCGTAAGCCGCTGGAGCTCTCTCAGGCAGCGGCGCCGGTGTTTTGGGGTAAGCGGCCGCAACTCCAGCATCTGCCGGGAGGAGCCGGCAAATGCAAGCAGACCCAGCCGGTCCCCCTTCTCCAGAAGGTGCACCACCACCGCCAGGGCGTCAGTAGCCAAGCGCAGGGAGCCAGCGGTTTTCGGGCCACCGGAGGTATCCAGGGCCAAAATTACTTGGAGGGCGGGGGCCTTAGAGGGGCCGATCGCCGCGCTGGCAGCCGGGAAAAAACCGCCGAGGCACACCAACGCCAGGAGGCCCAGCCCCAGACACATCGGGGCCAGCCGCCCCCATCCCGGCCAGGAAAGTCGCCGTGTTTTCATGTGCACGCCGCCGACCCCGCTCCTCCGGCTGGGCCGGACTGCTTCCGCCTCCCGGAATTCCAAGCCTCATGGTAAATATCGTGAATGTGCCGGAATTTCTTCAGTTCCAGCCCACTGGAAAACTGCGGCGAGGCCAGGCCCATGCCTGAGCTGCCGGAAGTGGAAGTGATCCGCCGGGGGCTGGCCCCCAGGCTGGTAGGACGGCGCTTCCTGGACATACGCGCCGGAGACCAACCCCTGCGGCAGCAAACCCCCCTGCCCCAACTTCAGGCTCAACTTCTGGGAAAAAGACTCACCGCTCTCAAAAGAAAGGGGAAATATCTTCTGTTTGTCCTGGACGACGGCGCCACTCTGCTCATCCATCTGGGCATGAGCGGCCGGCTGCTGCTGGGGCCGCACCCGGGCCTGGAGGCCCTGCCCCACGTGCACTTAAGATTTTCCTTTGAAAACGGCCCGGAGCTGCTTTTCCAGGATGCCCGGCGCTTCGGGCAGGTGCTGGTGTTTCCGCCGGGCGCGGCCATCCCCCCCCTGCAGCAGGTGGGGCGGGAGCCCTTCTCCCGCGCGGTGACCCCCGCCTGGCTGGCGGAGCAGGCCAGAGGACGCCTCCGGTCCCTGAAAAGCTTCCTGCTGGACGGGCGCATCCTGGCCGGATTGGGCAACATCTATGCCTGCGAAGTCATGTTCGCCGCCCGGCTTCACCCCCAGACTCCGGTGGGCCGACTTGCCCCCGCGGATTGGCAGCGCGTGCTTAAGCAGACCCGGCGCATTCTGAGGTCAGCCATCCGGCAGGGGGGTACCACGGTGAACGACTACCTGAACAGCCAGGGCGAAACCGGCATGTTTCAGTGGCATCTGATGGTCTACGGCCGGGAGGGCGAGCCCTGCCGCGTGTGCGGCATCCCCATCCGCCGTCTGCGCCAGGCCGGCCGCAGCACCTTTTTCTGCCCGGCCTGCCAGAGGGCCATACAAGGTGAGACTCTGGGTGGGGCGGCCTAAACTTTCCCATAGCTTTTCTGAAACAAAAAAGATAAATTTATTTTTGTAAATGCGCTTAACCTCACTTCCATAAAACGGGTAGGTCCATGAAAAAAGGCATTCATCCCAAGTTCCATTACACCACGGTGCGCTGCGCCTGCGGCAACGAGTTTCCCACCGGCTCCACCAAGGAGTCCATCCGGGTGGAGATCTGTTCCAAGTGCCATCCCTTTTTCACCGGCAAACAGAAGCTGGTGGACACCGCCGGCCGGGTGGACCGCTTCCGCCGCAAATACGCCAAGTTTGAGGAGAGCCAGGAGACCGACCAGTAGTCTGCCGTGAGCCCCCAAGACTCCCTCCTCCCGGTGGGCGGCCAGGCGGTTCTGGAAGGCGTGATGATGCGCTCCCCCAAAGCCTTGGCCATCGCTGTGCGCCGCCCTGACGGCAGCATCATCCTCAAGGACGAACCCTACGCCTCCCTGGGAGAGCGCTACCCCCTGCTGAAGAAGCCTTTTCTGCGGGGTCCGGTGATTCTGCTGGAGGCCCTGGTCACCGGCCTCCAGGCCCTTACCTTTTCGGCCCAGGCGGCCCTGGACGAACAGGAGGAAAAACTGGGCTGGGGCAGCCTCCTCCTCACCCTGGGTGGGGCCTTTCTCCTGGCCTTCGTCCTGTTCGGCTTTTTGCCTCACTGGCTGAGTAGCTTGGCCGGCTATGTCACGGGCCGGCCCCTGACCACCGCAGAATTCTCCTTCCACCTCATTGACGGCTTCATCAAGCTCATCTTTATCCTCCTGTATATCTGGGCCATTTCCCTGTTCAAGGAAATCCGCCGGGTGTTCCAGTATCACGGCGCGGAGCACAAGTCCATCTGCACCTATGAGGCGGGCGAGCCCCTGGACCTGGAGCACGCCCGGCGCCACAGCACCTGCCACCCCCGTTGCGGCACCTCTTTCATCCTGGTGGTGCTTCTGGTCAGCCTGGTGGTGTTTTCCGTCTTTTTCCCGCTGGTGCCGCCCCTGACCCGGACGGGCTTCCTGAACAACGTCCTCCAGGTCCTGGTCAAGGTGGTCCTTATGTTTCCCATCGCCGCCATCGCCTATGAAATTATCCGCTGGGGCGGCCGCCGGCCAGAGTCACCCCTGGCAAAAGTCCTGCTGTGGCCCGGGCTGTTCACCCAACGCCTGACCGCTCTGGAGCCGGATGACTCCATGCTGGAAGTGGCCCTGACGGCCTTGAAAGCCGTGCTGGCCCGGGAAAACCAAGACACCTGATAAGGGGTTGGGGGAGGGAGTTTGAGGGAGGGGGCAGGGGTCTGTGACCCCTGGCCCCCTCCCTCAAGGTAACTTTACTGAAAAATTCACCTGCCATGCTGCGCATCGGACCGGCCGGCTGGGATTACAAGGATTGGGTAGGGGTGGTGTATCCCCCCAGGCTGAAGGCCTCCGACCGGCTCACATATCTGGCTTCCCTTTTT
>JAFDHU010000241.1 GCA_019308625.1 Deltaproteobacteria bacterium | reverse complement strand
TTCTCTTTACTCCCCTCTCCCCCTATGGGGGAGAGGGGAAGGGTGAGGGGGAATTCTCCAAGATTTCCCCCCACCCTGAAAGCCGAATATCGGAACTAAGGACATAATCGGATATGTTAAAATCTTTAATGGAAACCATGCGGATTAAAAACCCGGCTCCGGGGACGGTGTCCGTGTGAGGCAATAAGTCAAAGAAAGTTCTTGAAAAGCCGCCCTGGGTTTGCTATGGCATACGAAAACTTTCGGAGGAAGCTAAATGGGGCTGTGGCTTAAGTGCCCGAAATGTCAAGCTTGCAACTCTCTTGCCGCCCAAGCCTGCGCTTTCTGCGGGGAATCCCTGGAGGATCTTCCCCGGGAAAAGCGGGTCTATGTGTTAACTCCCCCTGGCACTGCGCCTCCTGAGCCCGAAGTCCAAGCCAAGCCTGCCAAACCCAGGAAGAAGCCTGCCCCAGCCAAGGCGGCCGCTCCGGCTGCCAAGGCAGCCAGGACCAAGAAAGCGGAGGCCAAACCGCCAGCCGAGAAACCCGCCCGGGGCTGGGAAGTCGAGGGCCCTCCGCCCAAACGGCCCAAAGGTCCCAAGGCTGTCGTGGCAAGAAAAGCCAAGTAAGTCCCCAGGCGATATTTTAAGGAAAGGAGGGGTGGCCGGCGAGCCTCTTTCTTTTCGCCGTTGCCCTGCTGTTTCCTGCTGGTTGCCCGCCGCCCCCTGACCTGCTTTTCCCGATTTGCGTCGGCACCGACTCCTCAGACTTCCTCCAGGATGCCGGTAATCAATTCCACCAGTCGGGGTTCGGCTCGGGCCACGGTGGCGATAATTTCCTCTACCGCAATGGGGGCCATGGCCTCCGGCAAATTCAGGTTGCTGATGACCGAGATGCCGACAATACGCAGGCCGGCGTGCACTGCGGCGATTACCTCCGGCACGGTGGACATGCCCACTGCATCGGCCCCGATGAGCCGGAGGAAGCGGGTCTCAGCCGGGGTCTCCAAACACGGTCCCCTGACCGCCACATAAACCCCTTTCCGCAGCACCAAGCCCCGGCGGCGGGCCACTTCTTCGGCCAGTTCCATGAGCTTGGAGTCATAGACCCGGCTCAAGTCCGGAAATCTGGGCCCCCAATCGTCAATATTCTCCCCCACCAGGGGGTTGTCGCCGATAAGGTTTATATGGTCACTGATAAGCATCAGATCACCGGCGCGAAAAAGGGGATTGAGACCGCCGGCGGCATTGGTGACAAGCAGATGCCTAGCTCCCAGGGCTGCCAGGATCCGGACCGGCGCGGCTACCTCCTTCAGGGAATAACCTTCGTAGGCATGGAAGCGCCCCTGAAAGAACACCACCGCCTGGCTGCCCAGGCGCCCCCAGTGCAGCCGCCCTTCATGACTGGGAGAAGTGGCCCGGGGGAAATGGGGCAGCTCCTCATAGGGCAGGCTCCCCCTCGGACCTGTGAGGCAACCGGCCAGAAGGGTTTGCCCGGTGCCGGAGATGATGCCCCATTGCGGGGGCTCGGGAAGTCTGGCCTGCAAAAACCTGGTGCACTCCTCTATTTTTTGGCGATATTCTAGAGAACTGGTATAATTAAACATTAGCTTGGATCCCGCTATGATGCACTCTGGTTTTCCCCGCCCCCTGGGAAACATCTGGCCGTCTAATTCCTTGACAGCAGCCGGAGCTGGTTTTAAAACAAAAACACCTTAGAGAAAGTGACCCGGAGATGTCAAGACCAAGGAAGAGTCGGTGGGTGATGCGGGAGCCCGGGGTGACCTTTTTCAAGCCCCAGGGAGTTCCCTTAAAGACTTTGGAACTGGTTCAAATCACGGTGGATGAACTGGAAGCTCTGCGCCTCTCGGATTACGAGGGTCTGAGCCATGAAGAGGTGGCCCGGTACATGAAGGTTTCCCGCCCCACGGTGACCCGGATGCTGGCCAAGGTCCATCGGGCCGTGGCCGACGCTTTGGCCAACGGCAAGGCCATCCGCATTGAGGGCGGGGACTACCTCCTTTCCGGGATGAAAAATTACTGCCCCGATTGCGGCTCCCAAATGGTTTTTGAACCGGGGCGGTCGCAGGTGTTCTGTATCAAATGCGGCAGTGATAAAGGCGACCCGGCTGCCTCCGGAAGCCCCTTATAATTTTTCCGGCCAGGGTAGCGGCAGGAAGGGCAGGCTCTCAGGGGAAGAGAGTTGAGCGATTCCATTTCCTATAAAGATGCCGGAGTAGATATTGACAAGGCGGAAGCCTTTGTCCAGGCTATCCGCCCCCTGGTGAAGTCCACCTATCACACTGGCGTGTTGGGAGAGATCGGCGGCTTCGGCGGCCTGTTTCACCTGGATGTAAACCGCTACCGCGACCCGGTACTGGTCTCGGCCACCGACGGAGTAGGTACCAAAATCAAGGTTGCGGTCATGATGAACCGCCATCGCACCATCGGCATTGACCTGGTGGCTATGTGCGTCAACGATATCCTGGTGCACGGGGCCGCGCCCCTGTTTTTTTTGGACTATCTGGCCATGGGGGAGCTGGCTCCGGGAGTGGCGGCCCAAATCATTGAAGGCATCGCTGCCGGTTGCCGCCAAGCCAAATGCTCCCTTATCGGCGGCGAAACCGCCGAGATGCCGGGCATGTATCAGCCCGGCGACTACGATGTGGCTGGCTTTGTGGTGGGAGTGGTGGAGCGGAACCAGCTCCTGGACGGCTCCGACATTGCCGTAGGGCACCGCCTCATCGGCTTGGCCTCCAACGGCCTGCATGCCAACGGCTTCTCCCTGGTGCGCAAGGTATTATTTGAACATCACGGCTACAACGTATCGGACCGCCTCCCGGAACTGGGCGATATCCCTTTGGGGGAAGAGCTCCTGAAGCCCACCCGCATCTACGCTGAGACCGTGTTGAACGTCAGGCGGGACTTTCCTGTCAGCGGCATCGCCCATATCACCGGGGGCGGCCTGACCAACAACCTGCCCCGCATCCTGCCCAAATCCTGTCAGGCCGTGATATACCGCGGCAGTTGGCCCGTCCCGCC
>JAFDHU010000240.1 GCA_019308625.1 Deltaproteobacteria bacterium | reverse complement strand
CGAGTTTTACCAAAGCATGATAAACCAAGGCGGGTCAAAGGGCAAAGGAAAAAACCGGTTCCGTGTGTAGTTTTGAGGGTCGTCGGGATGAAGATCAACCTGGACGAGGGCCGGGGCTGGGGCAACAAAAGGAGCAACAGGCGGCCGGGACACAAAGACGCGGCAAGCTGCTACGTCTTCGGCCGGAAGAGGCGGAGGAGGAAGGGAAAACTTCAGTCCTCCGGGAAGAATCTCCTTTCGTGCCATTCCACCGGGACCCGCACCAGGAGGCCTTGGCGGTGCTGGTAAATGAGATAGCCCTGCCGGGCCCCGAACTCAAAGAGACGGCGGGTGAGCATCACGTCCTGGCGGCAGTAGGCTTCCAGTTCCTCCCAGCGGCCGGCCCGGTAAAGCTCCAGGGCCAGGAGGCCATCCCCGGTTTTTTTCTCACCCAGGGTTTTTTCTGTGAGATGGCTGAGCGGCAGGCGGAACCCTAAGATGTAGGTCAGGTCTTCCAGGATGTCCAAGGTGGGGAGGCGGCCCAGAGGCACCGGAGCATAGGGCTGGAGTACCCGGTAGTCAAAGCGCTTGAGGTTGAAGCCCACCACCAGGTCCAGCTCCTGGAGGCGGCGGCACAGGCGCTCCAGGTCGTCTTCCCGGTATACCGTCATCCTTTCCGGAGAGGTTTCCAGGAGCACGGCCAGGGAGACACCCATGTGGTGGCACCGGCTCCAGCCTCCCACTTCTTCGGCGGAATAGCAAGTCTCCAGGTCCAGAAAGCCCAAACGGCGGCTGTTCAGCCAGGGGACCGAGCCAGGGGCTGGGGCGGCCGGCTGGCGGGGAGGGTCGGGCTGGATCGGTACTGCCACTTCCGGCAGCCCGGGCTCAGTTTCCAGGAGCAGCCCAGCGATCTGCCAGGCCGCAGTTTTGTCCAGGGGCTTGTTGCCGGAGCCGCACTTGGGGGAATGGATGCAGGAAGGGCAGCCGTCTTCACAGGGGCAGTCGGCGATAAGCTCCAGGGTACGCTGAAGGAGCTCCTCCAGAATCTGAAAAGCCCGGGCTGCCAGCCCCACCCCGCCGGGATAACCGTCGTAGATGAACACCGCGGCCCGGCCCACCTGGGGATGGGCGGGGTGGGCGATGCCTCCGATATCGTGACGGTCGGCCAGGGCGAAGAGGGGGAACATGCTGATCAGAGCGTGCTCCAGGGCGTGGATGCCCCCCATGAAATGAAGCCCCGCCTGATGTACGGCGTGCTTGACCGCGTCGGGAATCTCCAGCCACATCCCCACGGTTTCAAAAATCTGCGGAGGCAGGTCCAGAGGCACCACGCCCAGGAGTTCCTGGCCCGGCAGGCGGCGCTTTTCATAGGAGAGGATATGTTCGGTGACCTTCAGGCGGCCGGTGTGGGCGGTGAACCCGGCCACCGTCCGGCTTTCCAGCACCTCCAGAATCTCGGTTTCCTTGTCCGTCTGGATACGGGTGAAATAGTTGGGCTCCACCGGCCTGACCCAGATGTTACGGCGCTCCAGGTCAAGTTGCTCCACCGCGTAGGTATCGGCCTTGTGGAGATAAATGGCGCCCGGGTGGCATTCCTTAAGGGCCCGGTGGCCGTCCACGTGGCCCAGGGGCCGCTTTTTGCCCACCTGGAAGATGGCGAAGCTCTCGCCCACCCCCCGGATATTCACCTCCTTCTGAGGGAAGCGGGCCCGGGACAGATAGGTGTGGCCGGCCACGCTCTGCAGGAGCTTCCCCTCCCGGGTGAGTTGCCGGAGCTGGGGCTCATGGAGGCTCAAATCAAAGAAGGCTTCCCGCTTAAGGTCCAGAGGCAGCTCCTGGGCGGCACAGGGGAGATGGGCGCTGACCACCACCGGGTTGTCCGGGTCCACCACTGCCGCCTCCAGGGGCCGGCCGAAGAACTGCTCGGGGTGCTTCATGAAATACTGATCCAGGGCGTCGGGCTGGGCCACCAGGATGATAAGGCAATCCCGGCCTTGCCGCCCCACCCGGCCGATGCGCTGGAGGGCAGTGACCATGGTGCCGGGATAGCCCACCAGGAGGCAGACGTCCAAGCCGCCGATATCAATCCCCATCTCCAGGGCGCTGGTGGAGATGACCCCGCGCATTTTGCCGGAGGCCAGCCGGGCTTCAATGGCCCGGCGTTCCTCTGGCAGAAACCCGGCCCGGTAAGAGCTGATGTAGCGGCGCAGCTCCGGAATCAGCCGCTGGGACCAGAGGTGAATTAGCTCCGTGAGCTTGCGGCTTTGGGTGAAGCAGATGGTGGCCAGGTTCCGGCGGACAGCCTGGGCGAAAATCCGGGAGGCGGTGACCGCTGCGCCGGCCGGCGGATTCAGAAAGAGAAAATGCTGCCCGGAGCGGGGGGCGCCGCTTTCCTCCAGGATTTCCACCTCCAGGCCGGTGAGCTGGCGGATGAAATCCCCGGCCGCGGCAATGGTGGCCGAAGACAGCAGAAACCGGGGGGAGGAACCGTAGTGGGCGCACACCCGCCGCAGGCGCCGCAGCACCTGGGCCATGTGGCTGCCCAGAATGCCCCGGTAGATGTGAACCTCGTCAATGACCACAAAGCGCAGGCGGCGGAAGAACCCGGACCAGGCGTCATGATGCGGCAGCAGGCCCAGGTGCAGCATGTCCGGGTTGCTGATGAGCACATGGGGCGGCTGGGCCCGCAAGGCTTGGCGGGCCGCCGGGGGAGTGTCGCCGTCGTAGATGGCCGCCTTAAGAAAAGGGGAGGGCAGGGCGGCGTCCAGCTCCCGCAGGGCCTTGAGCTGGTCCTGCTCCAGGGCCTTCAGGGGGAACAGGTACAAGGCGTGGTCCTGGCGGTGCTCCAGCAGGTGGGCCAGCACCGGCAAGTTGTAAATCAAGGTCTTGCCGCTGGCCGTGGGGGTGGCCACCAGCACGTGTCGGCCGGCCCGGATGGCCTCCAGGGCCCGGCCCTGATGACTGTACAGGCGCTCAATGCCCAACCTCCGCAGGGCCGCCAGCAACTCCGCCGGAAGACCGGGGTCGCCTGGATAGTACTCCGCCGCCCTGGCCTCCTGGTA
>JAFDHU010000239.1 GCA_019308625.1 Deltaproteobacteria bacterium | reverse complement strand
AAGAAAGGGTCCAATAATCGATCCACGTTGGAAGAAAGCGCATCATTCCAGGAGGCATCATTGTTACTGGCTTATTTTCAGGAAATCTAAAAAATGTGAATAATATTTTTTCCCCTTAATCGTTAATTTGCATATCCCAAGACAAAAGTAGATTACACTCCGAAAGTAATAAATTTCTTATTGTACATTTTCCATCTGCCCCGTCAAAATGAACACGGAAAACTTTTTTCTCTCCACTGTAAATATCTGCTCCAAAACTTTTTCGTCCTGCTCATCTTCCTACTTCTTCAAGTTTTACCCTGCCAATTAATCTCAATAATGTAATTGGAATGTCTACAAGAATTTTTTAATCCTTGGGAACCAGGCGGTAGACTTCCAGGAGGGACAAGCCGTGGGCTTCCGCCAGACGGCGGCAGTCTTCGTATTCCGGCATCCGGCGGCGGTGGCCGGCGTATTCCATCACCTTCACCCGCAACGGCCCATAGGGGGTGTCAATGGTCTCCTGCCAGCGGGAGGCGGCCACCCGCTCCACCTCCATCAGCCTCACCCCCAGGGTGGTGGAGTGGCTGAACAGGCGCTCCAGCACACTTTCCCGAGCCGCCAGGGGCGCAATCACCGTGAGGCGCACCCCGGGCCGGTTCTTTTTCATCTGCAGGGGGCCGAAAGCCACATCCAGGGCTCCGGCGGCAAATAGCTGGTCCATCAGGGGCTCATAAAGCTCCGGGTTCATGTCATCAATGTGCGTTTCGCACACCAGCACCCTTTCCTGCACCCCGGGCCGGGCCGCCAGAGGCTCTCCCAGAAACAGGCGCAGGAGATTGGGATGGTGCGGCAACTCCCGGGAGCCGGCGCCGTAGCCCACCTGCTCCAGTTTCAGAGGCGGACAGGGTTCGGCTACAGCCCCCAGGCCGGTTAGGATGGCCGCCCCCGTGGGGGTGACCAGCTCGCCGGGCAGGTCCGTGGCATAAACCGGAAACCCTTTCAGCAGCTCGGCGGTGGCCGGCGCGGGATTGGGAAGTCTGCCATGGGCACCGGCAATCATGCCCCGGCCCAGCGGCAGGGGACTCACCAGCACCCGGGTAATGCCCAGCTTTTCCACCCCGAAGGCCACCCCCACTACGTCCAGAATGGTGTCCACCGCCCCCAGCTCGTGGAAATGCACGCTTTCCACGGGTTGGCCGTGGATTTTGGCCTCCGCCTCGGCCAGCAGCCGGAACATGGCCAGGCTCAGGTCCCGGGTGCGCTCGGGCAGGGGCGCGGCCTCAAGTAAAGTCCGGATGTCAGCATAGCGGCGCTGGGGCTGCCCGCCCTCCAGATAAAAATCAACCTTGAGCCCTCGGAGGTGCTGCCGCCAAACCGGCCGCACCTCCAGCCGCACTTCCCCGACTCCCAGGGAGTTGAGCAGGCGCTCCACCTCTGCCGTCTCCAGGCCCAAATCCAGCAGGGCCGCCAGGGTCATGTCGCCGCTTAAGCCCGAGAAGCAGTCAAAATAGAGCCAGCGTTCCTTACGATTCCGACTGGACAAACAGCTCCACCTCCCTGATGGCCCGGGGTTCAGCCCGGCGGATGACAAATCGCAGGTTGCGGTATTGCAGTTGCTGGCCGGGCCGGGGCAGGTCGCCCAACTGGGCGATGATAAAGCCGGCCAGGGTCTCATAATCCCCGGTGGGCAGCTCCAGATTGAGGGCCTCGTTGAGATGGCCGATTTCCATACGCCCGTCAATCAGGTAATGCCCCTCCGCCAGTTTCACGAAGGGGCTGACTTCCTGGTCAAATTCATCAGCGATTTCCCCTACGATCTCCTCCAGCAGGTCTTCAATGGTGACAATGCCGGTGGCGCCGCCGAATTCATCCACCACCACCGCCATGTGGGTGCCGGTGCGCTGCATTTCGGTGAGCAGGCGGTCGATTTTCTTGATTTCCGGCACAAACTGGACCGGCCGGACGAAGGGCTTTATGGGCTTGTCTGTGGGGGCTTCTCCCAGGAGGTCAAAGCCGTGCACCACCCCGATGAGGTTGTCAATGCGCCGGTGATACACCGGCAACCGGGCATAGGGGGTGGCCCGGAATTCCTCCAGGGCCTGGGCCACCGTCAGGGTGTCGGGAATGGCCGCTACCCGGATCAGTGGCACCATCACTTCCTTCACGGTGCGCAGGCTGAAGCGCAAAATGCGGTTGATGATGCGCCGCTCCCCCATTTCCAGGTCCACCTCCGGCCCGCTTTTCTGCACCAGCAGGTGCAGGTCTTCCCGGGTGATGAAGGGCAGCCGGCTGGTGTGCCTGGCGCCCGTAAGCCAAAGCACCGCCCGGCTCAAGGTGGCAAAGACCAGAGTCAAAGGATACATGACCCAGGAGACCACCCACAGCAGAGGGGCCAGGCGCTGGGCCAGGCGGTCAGGATATTGCCGGCCGATGGACTTGGGGGTGATTTCCGCCAGCAGCAGAATCAGCGGCGGCAAGGCCAGCATGGCCACCAGCTCCCCGGCGGAACCCAGCCAGTAGATTAAAATCGTGGCCACCAGAATGGAGTTGGAAATTTCCGCCAGATTGGACCCCAAAAGACAGGTGGCCACCATGCGTTCGGGGCGGTCCAGGAGTTTTAGGGCGAATTTGGCCCCCCGCTGTCCCTGCTCAGCCCGATGCCGCAGGTGCCGGTAATTGGCGGAAATCAAAGAGATCTCCGACGCGGCGAAAAAGGCCTCTACCAGCAGCAGGGGCACAAATATCAGCAGAAAGGCTACTATCATGGCTGGTTCCGGCGCACCCGCAGCTCCATGATGCGGGTGCCTTTCATCCTGGCCACCTGGAAGGTCAGGGAACCGTGTTGTAATTCATCCCCTTCCCGGGGCAATTCCCCGAACAGATTGAAGACCAGGCCGCCGATGGTGTCAAATTCATCAGAAGTCAGGTCCGTGTCCAGGGCCTCGTTGAACTCATCCAGCGGCAGGGAGGCCTTGACCCGCCACAGACCCGGGGCCAGCTCCTGGACCGGTTCCTCCTCCACCATGAATTCCTGGGGGATTTCCCCGCAGAGCTCCTCCAGCAG
>JAFDHU010000238.1 GCA_019308625.1 Deltaproteobacteria bacterium | reverse complement strand
CTCAAAAATAGCGAATAGGCCAGCGCTGTTTGCGGGCCAGGCGCTTGAGGCGCCAAGTGGGATTGACCGCTACCGGGTAGCCCACCTGGGCAAACAGGGCCCGATCCTCAAAATGGTCCCCGTAGGCATAGGATTTGGACAGGTCCAGGCCCTGGCGCTGGGAGAGCTCCAGCAGCAGCACCTCCTTGTTCTTCCCTCGGGGGTGCAGCCCGGCGATTTTGCCGGTGAAGCGCTGGTCGTCCCGGTCCGGCTCGGTGGCGATGAGCCAGTCGGCCTCCACCATCTCCTTGAGGGGGGTGATAAGAAACGACAGGGAACCGGTGAGCAGGACGATATGGTGGCCCTGGGCCTTGTGTTCCTTGAGGCAGGCCAAGGCCTGGGGGCTGAGGCGGGGGGCGATTTCCTCCCGGTAGCAATCTCGGGCCAAGGCCTGGATTTCCTCTACCGGCAGATCCTTCAGATAGGACTTGTCGCGGTAGCGCTCCTCGGGGTTGGAGGCCAGCCGCGCCAGATAGGCCACGGCCTGGGTGGCCCTCAGCTTCTGATGCCGCAGGAGGTACTTGAAGAACAGACGTTCCGTGGAGCCGCGTACCAGGGTCCGATCCACATCAAAAATCGCCGCCACTTTACCCATAGCTGCTCCTTGGTTGAGTTGTTCTGGGAAAATTCGCCGTCAGGCCCGGCTTTGCTGGAAATAGAAACGGCCGTCCAGGATCCCGGACTTTTGAGAGACAAGGCGTGGGTGAGCCAAAGGACGCAAAAAGTTATGCACTTAATCGCCCCGTAGAGGGCCCGCATGAACCGGGAGGCCACCAGAAAGCGCCCCCAGGGAGTATGCATCATCCCGAAACCTGACTTGCCCTTGGCCAGCGCCGCTCCCCGGATGCCGTCCACCACAAAGGAACGCACCAAAAACACCACCGGCACCCACAGGGGCACCAGGCCCAACTGCATGAAGGCAATCCACAGGATATTTTCCACGGCCCGGTCCAGGGCGATATCCAGTACAGCCCCCAGATCGGTGACTTCATTCCGCAACCGGGCTACATAGCCGTCAAACCAGTCCATGAGGAACAAGATGATGAGCAGCCCCAGAAAAAACAGGTGCCATTGCCAGCTGGTGACATAAAACAGGGTTACCAGCAGAAACAGCAAAAGCGGCAACCGGGATAGAGTAATGAGATTAGCCACAATCACGCAGACACTTAGGCAGGTGGTGTCCGTTAACACCTTAACAAAAATCGCCCCTTCTGCCAAATGTTATCAGTCCCCTCCAGAAATTGCCCCGCCGGTAAAGAGGCTTTTTCGGTGCCGGGTTTTATGCTATGGTGTGAGATAAGAACGGCGCCGGGGGTATAGAGAACATGTTTGCCATCCTTACATCCGCCCAGGTCATCGGCCAGCGGTATGTGGTGTTGCGCCCGCTGCGGGAGGAGCCCTGGGGCGGGGTTTATCTGGCCCAGGACCGGCTCCTGAAGGTGGAGGTGGGTCTCAAGTTCATAGGCCGCGAGGAGCCGGACTTTGACCAGGCCAGGGAGATCCTGCTCCAGGAGGCCGCCTTGGCCTACAAGCTCAGGCACCCCCTGATTCTGTCAGTGTTTCACGGCGCCGAGGCCGAGGACGGCTTCTACCTGGTGCAGGAGCCTTACAAAGGCGAAAGTCTGCTGGCCCGCCTGAACCGGCGGGATCGCTTTACCCTGCCCCAGGCCCTGCATCTCTTGGACCAGGTGGGCCGGGCCGTAACCTTCGCCCATGAGCAGGGGGCCATCCACCAGTCCCTGACGCCCCTGAACATCCTTCTGGAGGGCGACAAGGTCAAGGTGGCCAACTTCGCCAGCCGCCCGGCCCCGGAAAGGCAGGTGGGTCTCCTGGAACTCCGGGCCTACGCCGCCCCGGAGACTGTCCGGCAGGACCTGATCATCCCCCAGTCCAATGTCTTTTCCCTGGGGGTTCTGGGTTTTCGCCTCACAGCGGGCAGCCTCCCCTATTCCCTTACCTTTGATGAGCCCTTTCCCTACCGACTGGAGACGCCCCCGCCGGATCTGGACCAGATTCCGGTGCCCTTGCAGAATTTCCTCCTGGGCTGCCTGGCCCCGGAGCCCCAGGACCGATACGCCGACATCCCCACTTGTCTGGTTGCCCTGGAGCAGGCCCGGCATCTGTGGCGCACACCTCCTCCCAAGAGATTTTTCTGGCAGTCCGGGACCGGGCTGGCACTGGGGGAATCAGCCCGAAACGCAGCCCAAAGGTTTTGGGAAGAAAGCAAAACCCAGGCCACCCGGCTGGTTCAGAAGCTTAAGCCCGCCGCGGCCGAGGCAGCCCAGAGAATCCGCGCTGCCCCGCCCCGCCTGTTCTGGGGCCTGGGGCTGGCCTTGCTCACGGTAATCCTTATCTGGGTCGGAGCCCAAACTGTAAAACAGGGTCTCGGGCCTTCCCGGCCAGCCGCCACTGCCGCCAAGGCCAAGCCCACGCCTGCCGCCCACACCCCCTCCAAGGCGGCTCAGCGCAAAACCGGCACCCGCCTACCCAGTATCCCTGGGCCGTTTGTTTCGGCCAAGGGGAAGAAGTCGGCACCGCACCTGGGGGCCGTGTTGCCGCCGGCGGCCCCGACCGACAAATATCTGGTCCTGGTGGCCAGCTACACCAAGCTGAAGCCGGCCCTGGCCCTGCGCAACCGGCTGCAAGCCCGGAATCTTACGGCCCGGGCGGTGAAAACCACCCCCCGCGGCAAGACCGTCTATCAGGTGCGGGTGGGGCCGGTGAGGGGGAAGGCGGCCGCGGAAAAGGTGGCCCGCCTCATCCAGCAGCAGGAACGGGTAAAGCCCCAGATAGTGCGGTTATCCTCCCGGTCCAATTCTGCCAGCAGGTTGAGACGGCGGCAATGACCCCGGTAGTCATGACCACCGACTTCACCGGCCTGGGGCCCCGGCGCCAGGGCAAGGTGAGGGACATCTATGACCTGGGGGATACCCTGCTACTGGTGGCCACCGACCGCATCTCGGCCTTTGACGTGGTGATGGCCGACCCCATCCCGGACAAGGGCCGCATCCTGACTAAGCTCTCCGCCTTCTGGTTCCGCCACCTGGCGGACATTGTACCCCACCATCTCATCTCCCTGGAGGTGGCGGAGTTCCCCCGGGCCTGCCAGCCCTACCGCCTCATGCTCCAGGGGCGGGCCATGCTGGTGAAAAAATGCCAGCCCTTGCCGGTGGAATGTATCGTCCGGGGCTATCTGGCCGGCTCCGCCTGGAAGGAGTATCAGCGGACAGGCGCGGTCTGCGGCATATCCCTGCCGCCGGGCCTGGTGGAGGCAGACCGGCTACCCGAGCCCCTCTTCACCCCTTCCACCAAGGCTGAGGTGGGGGCCCACGACCAAAACATCACCTTTGTCAAGGTGGTGGAGGCCATAGGAGAAGACCTGGCCTGCCGGGTGCGGGACCTCAGCCTGGCCCTGTATCGCCGGGCCCGGGACTGGGCCGAGCCCCGGGGCATCATCCTGGCGGACACCAAGTATGAATTCGGCCTGGCCAACGGCGAGCTGCTCCTCATTGACGAGGTGCTCACCCCGGACTCCTCCCGGTTCTGGCCGAAAGAGGATTCTCTGGGCTGGAACAAGAAGCCGCCCCCGCCCCCGCTGCCCCCGGAGGTCATCGCCAACACCCGGGCCAGGTACCTGGAGGCCCTGAAGGCCCTGACCGGCGAGGAGCTGGAGCCTGCCTGACCCGCCGGCACCCCGCCCGGGCCGGGGACAATTAGCCCCCCGCAGAAAAAGCAGGCCCCCTGGTAAAGGGGGCCAAACTGCCGCTGGGTCTGCGTCCTGCCTGTCTCAGCCCTGAGCCTTGCGGGCGATGATGGCGAAGGCCTGCTGCAGGGCCTCGGGCAGCTTTTCCTTGTCCGGACCGCCGGCCTGGGCCATGTCGGCCCGGCCGCCCCCTTTGC
>JAFDHU010000237.1 GCA_019308625.1 Deltaproteobacteria bacterium | reverse complement strand
GGCCTACCGGTATTAGCAGGTGTTGAAAAACCTTATTTTTGTCACCCTGAACGAAGTGAAGGGTCTGAAACTGACTGAAATTACTAGATTCTTCGCTCCGCTCAGAATGACCTCCTGACCTTTATGAGAGTTTATCAGCAGCCTGTTAGTGGCCTGAAGTCTTGGGGGCCGGGGGCGGCCGGGTTCCCCGGTTGCGCGGGGGGCAGTTTCCTGAGAGTCTCCGGAAACGGGGCAAGGATTGCTTTTCCCCGGATGACTGAGGTGAATCATGAAAGGGACTAAGCTTGTTTTTCTGGTAATTATTCTCCTGGCCGGGGCCCTGGTGGCCGCGGCTCCTGGCCGGGCCGGGGTGGGGCGGTTTCTCCAAGTGCAGGGGCAGGTTGACCTTCTCAAGCAGGGCCAGCTTCCCGCCCAAAAGGTGGAGGCTTATGATGAAGTGGACATCGGCGACATCGTCCGCACCAAGTCCGCCTCCAAGGCCCAGATACAGTTTGTGGATGACACCGTCCTGACCATCGGACCGGAAAGCCGGGTGGTCATTGAAAAATACCTGTTTGACGCTGACCAGGGGGAGCGGCAGGCGGTGCTCCGGGTTTTCATGGGCTTGGTGAAAACCGTGGTCAACCAGGTCTATGAGACGGAAGAGCCGGACTTTATCATGAAAACCCACACCGCGGTGATGGGGGTGAGGGGCACGAAATGGCTGGCCTACCTGCTCCCCAACCGCACTGACATCTACGTTTACGAGGTTTGCTCCCGGACCGAACCGCGCCGCCGGGAACGCTGCGGCCTGGAGGTCAGGAGTGCCTTTCCCGAAATTGAGGGCCTGGTGGTGCTCAAGGACAGGCAGTACACCCAGGTGGAGTTTGACCAGCCGCCCACTCCGCCGGTGCATTTCACCCCGGAAGATGTCAAGCCGCTGGAAGACCTGCTGGAGCTCAAGGCCGAGGCCTCCGCCTTCCCCCTGGATGCGCCGCCGGTCAGCTTCCAGTATCCTGGTGGCCAGGGCGCCGGCGAAAACCAGCCGCCTTTTGCCGGCGGCCTGCCCGGCGAAACCGATCAGGTGCGCAACCCCACCGGGGGCCTTTATGTGCCGCCGCAGGTTCCCGGGCCGAGTCTTCCGGAAGGGCCTGCCGTAACCCCTGGGCCGCTGCCGGGCTCGCCGGGCCAGATCGTCGGCCCTCCAGCGGAGTATTATAAGTCTGGAAGTACCTTGCCCTCCTACGGGGGCCCGCTTCGCTGAGGGAACCAGACCTGTTTTTCGGCCTAGGAGCCAACCCGGGCCCAACCTGGAGGCGGGGAGGCCATTCGGCCGCAGGCGCTTGGCGCGGCTGACACTTTTCTGCCATTTCTGCCTCGCGGTTCAGGCTGGGGTGAGGCTTCCGTAAGCTGAACTCCGGTATCTGGAAGGCCGCGGCCCTGCGGCTGTCAAACACGCCCAGGGTTGTGCTCCGGCTACCCCGCTCTAAAAAGGAAGTCTGCCGTGTTTCCGGTCAAAAAGATTCTTTGCCCCACAGATTTCAGCCCGCCTTCCTACAAGGCCCTCAAAGTGGCAGTGGAGGTGGCCCGGCATTTTGATGCCGGGTTATGGGTGATACATGTCATCCCTCCCATGCCCCCGCCGGCGCCGGTGGCCGACGCCACCTTTGCCCCCACCTTTGACCTGCCCCTGTACCAGCAGGAGATGACCACCTCCTCGGAGCAGGCCCTAAAGGCGCTGCTGGCCGAGCACATCCCTGCCGGCCTCACCGCCCACCCGGTGATTGTCTCCGGGGACCCGGCCCGGGAAATCATCCACATGGCCGAAGCCCAAAACGTTGACCTGATCATCATCGCCACCCACGGGCACACCGGCTGGGGCCGCCTTATTTTCGGGTCCGTGGCGGAAAAGGTGGTGCGGCTGGCCCCCTGCCCCGTTCTCACCATCAAGGCCCGTCAGGCGGGGGACTGATCCACCCAGCTTCCCAAGCCCCCCACCTTGCCCCAAAGTTTCCCTTGACCGCCGGCGTGGTTAAAATTAGAAATGTAAATCTGGAAATCTTTAGCTCTGGCGGACTCCCATGGGCCGGGGGACTCGTATCCACATCGGCACTTCCGGGTGGCACTACGGCCACTGGAAGGGCCCGTTTTATCCGAAAAACCTGGATTCCGGGGAGTTTTTGCCCTTTTATTGCCGCCGGTTTCATACCGTGGAAATCAACAACTCCTTTTACCAGTTGCCCCAGGCCGAAACTCTCAAGGTCTGGAGGGACACCGTGCCTCCGCAGTTTATCTTCGCGGTCAAGGGCTCCCGGTTCATCACCCATATGAAAAAGCTCAAGGACCCGGAGCAGTCCCTGGCCATATTTCTGGAGAGAATCGTCCTCCTGGGGGAGAAGCTGGGGCCCATCCTGTTTCAGTTGCCCCCCCGCTGGGCTTACAACCCTGGGCGGCTGAAGGCCTTTCTGCTGGCTCTACCGCCCCGGTTCCGCTACGCCCTGGAATTCCGGGATCCCAGCTGGATCAATGATGAGGCCTGCCAGATCCTGGCCGACCACGGTGCGGCCTTCTGTATTTACCAGATTGCCGGTTTCCTGTCTCCCCGGGAGGTGACGGCTGACTTCGTCTATATCCGGCTACACGGCCCGGGGGCGGCATATCAGGGCTGCTATGACGCCCGGACCCTGGCCGGCTGGGCCGCGGCCATCAGCGACTGGGCTGCCCAGGGCAAAGAGGTGTTCTGCTATTTTGATAACGACGAGGCCGGGTTCGCGGCCCGCAACGCTGAGGAATTGCAGGAGCTGTTGAGGCAAGGCTGAACCGCTGGGCGACGGCCTGGTGGCGGAAACCGTTTCAGGGGGACCTGGAGGCCTATGGAAATTTTCCTTAATCCCCGTTCGGTGGCACTCATCGGCGTCTCCCGTCAAACCGGCGTGGGGGCTTACAACGGCCTGGAGATGCTGCTGCGCTTCGGCTATCGGGGCAAAATTTACGTGGTGCATCCCCAGGCCGGGGATATTCTGGGGCATCAGACTTACGCGACAGTGGGCCAACTGCCGGAAGTGCCCGATCTGGCAGTCATCGCCCTGGCCCGGGACCGGGTGCTGCCGGTGCTGGAGGAATGCCTGGCCCACGGTATCCGTCGCTTCGTCATCATTTCCCAGGGCTTTGCCGACGCCGACCTGCAGGGCCGGGAACTGCAGGCCCGTCTGGTGGCTGTAGCCCAGGAGCACGGCGCCCGCCTCATCGGCCCCAACACCATGGGGCTGATGAACAACTTCACCGGCTTTACCACCGCGTTTGTGGATGTGCC
>JAFDHU010000236.1 GCA_019308625.1 Deltaproteobacteria bacterium | reverse complement strand
TTTTTTGACACCGACCATCCGGTGGGGGACGGCACGGCCTCCAACCTGGACGCGGGGGCGGGCACGCCCTGGTACCTGCTGGACGTGCGGCGGGCCATCAAGCCGTTCATCTTCCAGAGCCGGAAGCCGGTGCAGCTCGCCCGTATGGACCGGGAGACGGACCACAACGTGTTCATGCGCAAGAGTTTTCTGTACGGGGTGGAGGCCCGGTACAACGTGGCCTACGGCCTGTGGCAACTGGCCTACAAGAGCACCCAGGACCTGAACGCCACCAACTACGGCAACGCCCGGAAGGCGATGATGACCTTCACGAATGAGGAAGGGCGAATCCTGGGGGTGAGGCCCAACCTGCTGGTGGTGCCGCCATCCCTGGAGGGCACGGCCCGGGAGCTGCTGAACGCCCAAATCATCATCGGGGACGAGACCGCGGGCGGCGCCAAGACCAACGTCTGGCGAGGCACAGCCGACCTGCTGGTGGTGCCGGAGCTGGAGGAGTAAGGGCGTGAACGGCGGACGCCGGCGGGGGCGCATGGAGCTGCTGCTGGCGGAGCTGGAGGCCCTCAAGCCGGAGTTCAAGGCGGAGGCGGGGGAGACAGCTCTGGCCCGGCGGCTCCTGGCCCGCCTGGCGGAAGTGTACGGGACAGACAGGGCCGGGGAGAGCCCGGCCCCCCGGGTCCGGAAGCGCAAGGGGAAATAGATGGCCTACTGCAGCCAGGCTGACCTGGAGAAGCTGGTGGGGCCGGAGGTGCTGGCGGAGCTGACCACGGACGTGGGGGAGATGGCCGACGCCGAGGTGGTGGCCGCGGCCATCGCCCAGGCGGACGCGGAGATTGACGCCTACCTGGCCAAGCGGTACCGCCTGCCCCTGGCCTCGGTGCCCCCGGTGGTCAAGGCTCTGTCCATAGACATAGCCCTGTACCACCTGCACAGCCGGCGGGAGGGCATGCCGTCGATACGGGAGGAGAAGTACAAGCGGGCGGTGGCGTTTCTGGCGGATGTGGCCCGGGGCCTGGCGGAGATTGTGGGGGCCGACGGCGCCGAGGTGACGGGAGACGACTCCGAGGTGGCGGAGATAACCAGCAACGACCGGGTGTTTTCCCGGGACACCCTGAAAAACTGGTAGATAGGCATGGGCATCGCCATCAAGGTGGAGCACGAGCTGGCCCTGAAGCGGCTTAAGGGCATGGAGGAGCGGGCGGCGAACTTAAGGGCCTGGTCGGTGAACTTCGGGCAGTACATGCGCAAGGAGATTGACCGGAATTTCGCCGTGGGGGGGCGCCCCCGGCGGTGGCCGCCGCTCAAGGCAGGGAGCAAAAGCTCCTGGCTGGGGAGGCGGCGGAGCCACTGGGGCAAAGGGGGCTGGCGGAGCGGCCGGCTGAGCGGCCGGGGCCGGGCGGCGCTCAGAGGGCGGCTGCCCCTGACGGACACCGGGCTGATGCGGCGGAGCATCCATGCCATCCCGGGATCCCGATCCACCAAAGTGGTTTGCGCTGACTGGAAAGGGGCCATCCACCAGTACGGGGCCCGGACCCGGCCCCGTGTAATCCGCCCCCGGCGCAAAAAGGCCCTGGCCTGGCCCTACGGCCCCGGCCCGGTGAGGCGGGTGAATCATCCGGGGAGCGTGATCCCGCCCCGGCCGTTCCTGGTGTTTCTGCCGGAGAACATCGCCTATGCCCGGGCCACGCTGCCCAGGTTCGTGGCGGAGGGCAGGGTCAAGTGAACTACACCTTCACGGACTATGAGGAGGCGGTGCTGGCGGCCCTGGCGGAGCTCAAGTCCCCGGAGGGCTATCTCCTGACCCTGGAGGGATTCGCCGGGCAACTGGGGCTGGACCCGGAGACCCAGCACCTGGAGTTTTTCGGGCGCTACCCGGCGGTGCTGGTGGAGGTGGAGGGGGCGGAATATGAGCCGGAATCCTGGCCATACTGGCGGGAGACGGTGACGCTGAATTTCCTGGTGGTGGCCAAGAGCTACCGCAGCCAGGATACGGCCCGGGTGGGGGAAGCCGGGGCCTACGCCATCCTGGCGGACCTGCGGCGGCTGCTGGTGGGGAACACCCTGGACCTGGAGGTGATGGAGACCGGGATGGAGCCGGTGTCGGTGAGCCGCCTGCAGGCCGACCAGAACATGGTGATCTATGAGGCCAAATACCGCCTGGTAAATCCGCGGATGGCCAAGGAGGGGTGATGAAAAAGCAGAACGAGGAGAAGCCTCCGGCCCCGCCCACCATACAGTTCCGGGTGCGGCGGGCCGAGACGGTGGTGGTGCAGCCCCGGGAGAAGGCCCCCCAGAGTGAGGAGGAGGACAAATGAGCATTGCAGAAAGGCTTTCCCAGGTGGCGGCCAAGTTGGAGGCCTCGGAGGGGGTCAAGGAGGCCCTGAGCAACACCGACGCGTTCCTGGTGTTCGGGCCCATCACTTACACCCCGGACATCCAGATGTACGAGCGGGACCCCTACCGGGAGACTTTCAGCCAACTGGCGCAACTGCCGGGCTTCCGCAGCGGCAAGCTGGGCTTCGTGACGGAGATGGTGGGTTCCGGAGAGGCGGGCACGGCGCCCTTCTGGGGCAAGCTGATGAAGGCCTGCGGCTTCGCGGAGACAATCAACGCCGGGGTGTCGGTGGTCTACGAGCCGGCCAGCGCCAGCATCCCCACCTTGACCCTGGGGCTGTACCGGGACGGCTTTGTGGAGCGCATCTGGGGGGCCCGGGGGAACCTCAAGCTGGTAGGGGAAACGGGCAAGCCGGTGCTGATGCAGTGGGAATTCACCGGGATAGACTTTGAGCGGGTGGACGCCTCGCTGCTGAGCGGGGTCAGCTATTCGGCGGTGATTCCGCCGGTGATGATGGGGGTGAACTACACCATTGACGGCTACCAGATCATCGGCGACAAGCTGGAGATTGACCTGGGCAGCCAGATTTCCCTGGTCAAGGACTTCAACGCCGACGGCGGGCACCGCATAGCCATGTACGCCGGACGCAAGCCCAAGATGACGGTGGACCCCAACGCGGTGACGGTGGCCACCAAGGATTTCATGGGCATGTGGCAGGCCGGCAGTACGGTGACCAACTCCTGCACCATCGGCAGT
>JAFDHU010000235.1 GCA_019308625.1 Deltaproteobacteria bacterium | reverse complement strand
TATTCTTTGAATCACGTGGCCCGGCGCCACGGCGCCTTGGGCCCCCAGAAGAAAGACTTCATCCAGGAGTTTTTCCTGGGAAGTGTGGCCCACAACCTCTCCTGCTTGTCCCCCCGCCCGGTGCTGCTGATTCCACCAGCGGCCCGGTGAGCCGACCCGCCTCTGCTGAGACGACCCGGCGAAGCCGGCTCCCGGTTGCAACCCGCGGCTGGCTGTTTTATTTTTTACGTAGATATTAGGCCGGCATGCTTTGGCGACCTTGACCCCGTCACCATATTCTGGGGCTGCCCGGGCGGACTTGGCCAGCTCCAGGAGCCCCCACCCGGATTTGCTGGTTTCTACCACCGGACAAAAGTTGCCCAAACCACACACATTTGTTGTCCAGCCCTGGGGCAAGGAGGTGGATTATGGGTTATCAGGAGATCGTGCAGTTTGTCCGGGAACGGGAACAGGTCCGACCCCGAGCAGTGAATTTGGTGCTGCTCAGGTCCAAGCAACTCCTTATGCTTTACACCCTCAAACTGATTCTAGCCCTTTTTCCCCTGGTGTCCCGGGAAAGCATCATCAAGCTGATTACCTGGTATGCCGTCCTGTTTTCCGGCAAGCCGCCCCGCCAGTTGAGCGCCTTGGCGGAATTTCTGGCTACCAGCGGCTTCGGCGACATCGCCTTCCGCATGTCCCGGCTGGTCAGCCGCAAGTCCCTGGACCGGTTTGCCATCAGTTTTCTCATGGACGGCCTCATCGTGCGGGAGAAAAAAAGACTGCAGGAATATCTGAACGGCGGTGCTGTCCCTTACTCCCTGCTCATTTCCCCCACGGCCAGATGCAACCTCAGATGCCTGGGCTGCTACGCCGCCAAATACTCCCCCAAGGAGGAACTGCCCTTTGATCTGGTGGATCGGGTGGTGAGGGAAGCGCAGGATTTGGGGGTGGCCCTGATCACCATCCTGGGGGGCGAGCCCTTTCTCTGGCACGGATCAGACGCATGAAGAGCCTGGGTAATTTCATGCTGATCCTCAGTGTGGAGGGCTTTCAGAAGGAAACCGACGCCCGTCGGGGACCGGGGACCTTTGCCAGGGTCATGGCGGCTATGGACCTGCTCCGGCAGGCCAGAATTCCCTTCGGCTATTCGGTGACCGTGACCCGGGCCAACGAACCGGTCATTGCCAGCCCTGAGTTCCTGGACTTCATGATTGCCCGGGGCGCGCTCATGGGTTGGATGTTTCTGTGCATGCCGGTGGGCGGCAACCCTGACCCCAACCTTTTGCCCACCCCGGAGCAGCGGGTGCACATGTTGGAGTTCGTTCAGTGGGCCCGGGAGCACCGGCCCATTTTCCTGGTGGACTTCTGGAACGATGCCCCCTATGCCGGCGGTTGCATCGCCGGCAAGTACTACGCCCACATCACCCCCCAGGGGTGGGTGGAGCCCTGCGTCTTCACCCATTTCTGCCAGGACAACATCCGGGACAAGTCGCTGAAGGAAGCCATGAACTCCCAGTTCTTCCGGGAAATCCGCAAGCGGCAGCCCTACAACGACAACCTCTACCTGCCGTGCATGTGGATTGACAACCCGGAGGTGAGCCGGGAGCTTTACCAAAAGCTGCCCATCCAGCCCACCCATCCGGGGGCTGATGATATCCTGCGGCGAGAGGATCTGAGGCGGGCCATTGATTCTTACTGCGCCCGGGTGAGGGAGGCCTACCGTCCCATCTGGGAGAAAGAACAGTACGAATTTGACAATTTCTACCAGATCAAGGAAACGGTGCTGCGGCTGTTTGCCGCCTGATGGGGCTTGGGGGCAGATCTTCCTGGATGGTTCCCCCGCCTAAAAAATAATCCTGCGTGTTTCGAAACATATTGACATAACCGTTTAAACGGTTATAGTAAAATAAAAAGGGGAGCGGGTTACCGGGTGTCTTTCCCGCTGAACCCGCTCCTCAGCCCAGACCCTTGACTCCCGGGACCACTGTCCCGGATTCCATAAGGTCACTCACCAGCAGAGATCAAACCGAGCATGGCAACCGACGACTTCGTCCGCATTTCCCTGGGCCGCTTTCAGGTGGGCCTCACCGGCCTGAAGGAGGCCATCGCCGAAGTCAGGGCCTCCGGCCTTCGGTCCGAAGCCGACATCGCCCAGGCCCTGCTGGAAAAACTCCGGGTCCGGAACTACATCCCCGCTTCCGCGGAAGAAGAATACAAAAAGGCTTTCTTAAGGGAGTACAAAAAGGCATCAGGGGAGGAACTGCCCGAGGAGCGCCACGGCCTGAGCATCCGGATACTGGGGCCCGGCTGCCCCAACTGCGAGGCCCTGATGCAATCGGTGATGGCGGTGCTGACCGAACTCAACCTGCCCGCGGCCGTGGAACATGTGCGGGACCTGAACGAAATCCTGGCCCTGGGGGTCTGGAGCACACCGGCGCTCTTGATCAACGATAAAGTCATGGCAGTGGGACGGCTTCCCAACCGGGAAATGCTCAAGAACTGGCTGATGGAAGCCGGGGCCCAATGATTCCGGGCTCAGGGAATCTTTGAACTGACATGAACGGCTGACATCCTGGAAAGGAAAGAAACCATGGATGAAAATCCCGGAAAAGTAATGGTGGCCGACGCTCCACCGAAAGAATCTTACTGGATTGCCGCCTGGAAGAACTGTCGGGACTGGCTCCTGGGCCGGGAAGGCAAAATCTTCCTGGCCTTTATAGCCATTTTTCTCTTTGCCTATTACCTGCCCCTGGGCAGCCCCAAGGTGAAGGAGGCCATTATGGAGGCCTTCCTCATGCTCCAGGGCTACGCCCGCAATCACACCCTGACCTGCGTGGTGCCGGCCCTGTTCATCGCCGGGGCCATCATCACCTTCCTGTCCCAGGCCTCGGTGATGCGGTATCTGGGTCCCAACGCCAACAAGTTCCTGGCCTACGGAGTGGCCTCGGTGGCCGGCACCATCCTGGCGGTGTGCTCCTGCACCGTGCTCCCCATGTTCGCCGGGATTTATAAAATCGGCGCCGGATTGGGTCCGGCCTCCGCCTTCCTGTACAGCGGCCCGGCCATCAACATTCTGGCCATCTTCCTCACCGCCCGGGTGCTGGGCTTCAAACTGGGAGCAGCCCGGGTGGTGGGCGCCGTGGGCTTCGCCTTTATCGTGGGCCTGACCATGGCCTTTGTCTTCCGGAAAGAGGAAAAGGCCAAAGCCGCCGTGGCTTTGGCCATGCCCGCGCCGCCGCCGGCCCGGCGGCCCTTGTGGCAGACTGCGGCTTTTCTGGTCAGCCTGGTACTGTTTCTGATCTTCGCTGCCTGGGCCACCCCCCGGGACGTCATCATCCACCTCAAAGACGGCCAGCAGGTGAAGGCTGTGGTTCTGGATGAACGGGCCCAGGACATGGTTTTCCAGCTTTCCCAGGACTGGGGCGACAAACATAAAAATGAACAGGTGATTATCCCCAAGGAGCGTCTGGAGGGCGTGGAGCATCTGCCCAGCCTCTCTTTGAGCATCGTCCGGCACAAATTATATATCGTCGGAGGCCTGCTGGTCATCATTCTGCTGATGCTGTGGCGCTGGTTCACCCAGCCGGAAGTGCAGGAATGGATGCACCACACCTGGGAGTTCACCAAACTGCTGTTGCCTCTCCTCTATGGCGGCGTGTTCGCGGTGGGGTTTGTTTCGGCCCTCATCCCGCCTCATTATGTGGCCTCCCTGGTTGGAACCAACAGTCTCTTTTCCAACTTCATTGCCTCCATGGTGGGCGCTTTGTGGTATTTCGCCACCCTGACCGAGATTCCCATCCTGGAGGCCCTGACGAAAATGGGCATGAACCAGGGCCCGGCTTTGGCCCTGCTGCTGGCCGGTCCGGCTCTGTCCCTGCCCAACATGATCGTCATCGGCCGGGTCATGGGCTGGAAAAAGACCGCGGTGTTCATCATCACCATCGTGGTGGTGGCCACCATCTCCGGCCTGGGCTACGGCTGGCTGGTTAGTTAAGAGAAGGGAATTGGGGGGGAGGGCCAGGGAGCGCCGCTCCCTGCCCTCCCCCCATACCCCCCTCCCAACCCTTTAAGGGATTGGGGGTGGGGG
>JAFDHU010000234.1 GCA_019308625.1 Deltaproteobacteria bacterium | reverse complement strand
CGAGGGCGGGGTATTTTCCCATGGCCGGGTGCTGGCCATGGCCCGCGGGGGGATAGTGACGCGGCCCACGCTTTTTCCCATGGCCGGGGGCCTGGGGCTCATGGGCGAGTCCGGGCCGGAGGCCGTGCTGCCCCTGGAGCGGATCAGGGGCATGCTTGGGGTGAGGGCTGAAATCAGTTCAGCACCTACCCATATTCACCTTCACAATCATGGGGAGCCCCTCAAAATCAACCGAGCATGGTTTCAGGGGGGAGATTTGCATGTCGAGCTGGACCGGGTTATGGCAGCCACGGTCAGAAGAGGCGGTGAGTTTTCCCGGGCTCTGGAAACGGAGTTCGGCGTCAGGCGGAATGTTATGGGGCGATGAAGGAAGAACATATCCAGATCATTTTAACCCTCCTGGTGAGGGATGACCAGCTTCACATTGCCGCGGATGCAGACCTGGGCCGGATAAAGGGGCGGATGCGGGTTCCGGTTTTGGAGCAGGTAGTGGCCAGGTGGGATGAACTCATGGCCCGATTCAAGGAGGGCCTGGAGAATTTCATTGATGTTCACCGACAGATGCATTGATTTTTTCCTTGACACCCTGCCCTGATTTGTGGGAAGATGCAAATGTCAAAACCAAGACCGGAGGGCCCCCGTAAGTGGCCATTTTAATTAACATCATAACCAAGGAAGATACCCCGAGTGCCCGGGAAGCCGTGAGGTCCCGGGGGCCTGTCTTGGGCCTTGACAGCACTCGGGGCTTTTTTATGCCCGCAGGGGCAGGGAGGTTCAAAATGTGTCAGCGTTGCAACGAGGTTAGGGAGAGGGCAAGCAAGGCTTTTCATGACACGCAGAAGGCAATGGACCTTTTGGCCGAAATAGGCGGCATTGCCTATCAGGGCATAATTGCGGCAGTAGGGGGTGATATCGAGATAGACAAGCTTTTGGATAGGACAAGTAGCCCTTGGAGTCAAGATGATTTGATGGAAAACATCTTTCGAAGTATTCTTAGGCTGTCCAGCGAAAGTTGGCTTCTCCTTTCTGAAAATTGGAGCACTAGGACAGATTGGGTTTTCCCGGAACAGGAAACGGAATCTCCGCCTGAGGAAATGTAAAGTCTAATTTATGAGGGGGTGCAACATGAAGGGAGAGGGACCGAGGGACATCCTGGAACCTAAACTCAAGCGCCTCTTGGCCGGGCCGAACGGAGATGCTTTGGTAAAGTTTGCTACAATCCTGGAAGAACTACCTGAATACAGGGCAATATTTAAGGGTTTTATTGAAGACTTTTACCAAAACCATTGCAAAACTTCAAACAAGGCTTCAAACAAGGCAAAAATCCTTGAATTCAAAAAAAAGAAACCCCAAAATGCTTAGCCGCCGTTAAGGAGTCACTTGGCCCTGGGGTTGGAGGTAGAAGATGGGTGTCATTGTGCGGCAAAAAGTCAAAGGCAAGGGTAAGCCCTGGTGGGTTTTCGTTGCCCACAACGGCAAGCGGAAGTCCATCAAGGTGGGGGACCGGCAGGCGGCGGAGGCCCTGGCCAGGAAAATACAGGAAAAGCTGGCCGCCGGGGCCCTGGGCATCGGAGAAGAAAAAAGAATCCCCACCTTCGGGGAGTATGCCAGGAAGTGGCTGGCCACCTATGGGGAAACCCACCTGAAGTATTCCACCTTGAAAAGGTACGAGAGCCTTCTGAGGTTTCACCTGACTGGCCTGGATTCTCTGCCCCTGGACCAAGTGACCCGGCCCGGCCTCAAGGACCTGCTTTATGACAAGCTCAAGGCCGGCCTGGCCCCCACTACGGTGATTCGCATCAAGGCCTTGATAAAGGAGGTGCACAATGGGGTTGCTTGTTGAGTGCCCGCAATGCCGGCGGCGCAACAGTCAAAAGGCCAAGGCCTGCAAGTGCGGTTTTGCCCTGTCAAGGTATAGCGGCCGCGTCTGGTGGGTAGAGTGGTATCAGGATGGCCAAAGGCGGCGTGAGCGCATCGGTTCAAACAAGGAGGCAGCGGAGCAACGGTTGCGGGAGGTGCTGAAGGCCAGGGCCGAAGGGCGGTATATCAGAAAAAGCCCGGATTTAGCTACCAGGTTCCGGGATTTGGCCGTTTGGTATCTCGGCCTTTCTGAAGTCCAAGCTAAACGGAGCTATGTCAGAGACCGGCTTTCTGTTGCTCATCTAAACGCCTTCTTTGGTGACCGCCTGCTTAAGGAGATCACCCCTTCTCTGGTGGAAGCCTACCGCCACAAGCGCTTGGGGGAGCCGTCGGGACGGACCCCCGACACCCTGACGACCCCGGCCACGGTGAACCGGGAGATTGCCTGTCTGAAGACCATTTTTAACAAGGCGATCCGGGACGGCAAGGCGGAGCGCAACCCCACCAAGGGGGTGAAACTTCTGCGGGAGCACAATAAGCGGGACCGGGTGCTATCCCCGGAGGAATATTCCCGACTCCTGGACCATTGCCCCCCTCACTTGGCCCCGGTTGTCAAGCTGGCCTACCATACCGGGATGCGCCAAGGGGAAATCCTGGGCCTCAAGTGGGGCCAGGTTGAATTAAAGGGAGGTTTCATTCGCCTGACCCCGGACCAGACCAAGACTGCGGAGGGGCGTTTGGTGCCTCTGCCCCCCGAGCTGGTGGAAATGTTCAGGGCCATGCCCCGGGGGTTGCCCCAAACCCCAGTGTTCACTTACAAGGGCCAGGGCGTGGCGGAGATGAAGCGGAGCTTCAAGACAGCGGTTAAGCGGGCTGGCATAGAAGACTTCACCTTTCACGATCTCAGGCATACCTTTACCACCAATGCTGTCCGGGCCGGGGTGCCCATCCCCGTCATCATGGAGATTACCGGCCACAAGAGCCTAGCCATGTTCAAGCGCTATGCCAACCCCACGCCGGAGGACCTGAAGGCGGCGGTGTCCAGGTTGGCCGGGGCCATGGACACCTATATGGACACCAAGGCAAAAAATGAGGGGCAGCCGAATGGCTAACCCCTTGAAATCATTGGCGCGCCCAGAAGGATTCGAACCTCCGACACACGGATTCGTAGTCCGTTGCTCTGTCCAGCTGAGCTATGGGCGCGTCTTGCCGGCCTCTTTTCCTCTAAATTTTATAATCA
>JAFDHU010000233.1 GCA_019308625.1 Deltaproteobacteria bacterium | reverse complement strand
TGCATGGGCGCGCTGTCCACCCCGAAAAAGAAGCGGGCCTTGGCGATGAGGGCCCCCAGTTCCTTGAAGGTCAGCTTCCCCACCAGGTTCACGGGCCGGACCCGGCACTCGGCCAGAATTTCCTGCAGCAGCTCCTGCTCATGGGCCGCCCGGGAGCCGGTGAGGACCACCGGCAGGCGCCAGTCTGCCTTAAGAGCTTCAATAATCCGGGCATAGCCGGAGGCAGTCCAGCACTTGAAGCGCCAGCCGGCCCCGGGATGCATGACCACGAAGTTTCCGGGGCTCAAATCATTCTCCGCCAGGAGGGCGGTTATCCTGGCCTCCACCGCATCGTTCCAGAAAAACCGAAGTCGCGGGCGCCCGGGGTCAAGACCTAAGGCCCGCACGGCTTCCAGGTTCTGGTCCACCATGTGCATGGTGACCGGCGGCCGGGGCAGGAGGCGGGTGAACACCCCCAGCCGGTGCCAGAGAGGCTGCCGGGGACGGGCAAAGCCCAGCCGCTGGGTGGCGCCGCTCAGGAAGGCCAGAAACGCCCCCCGATCGCCGCCGGACAGCTCCAGGGCCAGGTCAAAGCGCTGCCGGCGCAGCTCCCGGAGGAGCCGCCAGGTCTGCCGCCAGTCCTTCCGGCGCCGGTCCACTACATACAGCCCGTCCAGCAGGGGGTGGTCGGCCAGCATCTCCTCGGTGCCCCGGGGCACCAGGTAGCTGACCCGGGCCTGGGGCCAGGCCTGTTTTAAGGCCTCCAGCACCGGGGTGCTCACCAGCACGTCTCCCGGCTGCTTCAGCTTGATGACCAGGATGCGCCTAAAATTCGGCATGCTCCCCCTGGCGGGGCCCCAGGGCCACGCCCCGCTGCGAGGTTTTGATGAATTCCAGTAGATGGGCCACTTCCGGGGTCAGGGGCACTTCGGCCTCCACCTGGGCCAGATTTTTGGACAGATTGCCTCGCCGAAAAAACAGGCGCCGGAAGGCCTCCTGCAGGGGCCGGATCTGCTCGGCGGTGAAGCCGGCCCGCTTCAGGCCCACCAGATTGAGGCCCCGCACCATATGAGAACCGTCCATGATGCAGTAGGGGGGGACGTCCCGGGAAGTCCGGGAGCCGCCCCGCATCAGGGCCAGGGTCCCCACCCGGCAGAACTGGTGGATGACGCAGTTGCCCGAAATATAGGCCCGGTCGCCCACTTCCACGTAGCCCCCCACCAGGGCATTGTTGACCACGATGACATGATTGCCCACCTGGGCGTTGTGGGCCAGGTGGCTCAAAGCCATAAGGAAGTTGTGGCTGCCCACCCGGGTGGCGCTCCCCGGCTTGCTGCCCCGGTGAATGGTGGCATACTCCCGGATGATATTGTAATCTCCGATGATGGTGTAGCTTTCCTCCCCCTGGAAGGCGTAATCCTGGGGTTCATGGCCGACGATGGCCCCGAAGCCGATGACGTTGCCCTCCCCGATGGTGGTGAAGGGCCCGATGTAGGCCCGGGCCAGGATGCGGGTGCCGGCCCCGATGCGGCTGGGACCGTCTATGATCACCCCCGGGCCCACCTCCACCCCCTCGGCCAGCTCCACTCCGGGGGCTATCCTGGCGCTAGGATCTATGCGCATGAGAGGCCTCGTCTAAAAGCTGCCGCAGGTAATAGTATTTCAAGAAAGTGTACATGCCGGCCAGCACGGACACGGTATAGCCGGTCCGGCCTTCCAGCACCCCGAGCTTAAGGAAATAGCGCTGCACAAAGGTAAGAAAGGGGCGCCAGAAGAGTTCCCCGGCCAGGGGGCGCCGGCCTGCCTTGGCCAGCTCCCGGGCCGCCAACCGGGCGTAGCGGTCCATGCGGGCCACATATTCGCTGATGCTGTGGTAGGAATAATGCTCCAGGGGGGTCTTGAGCTCCCCCACCGGGCCGTCCACCACCACCTCTTCGTGCACTTCCCGCTCCCGAAAGCGGCCTTGGCCCCGCCGGAAGAGGCGCAGGGTCAGGTCCGGATACCAGCCGGCCCGCCTGACCCAGCGCCCGCAGAAGTAATTTTTCCGGGGGACCCGGTATCCCGCCAGGGGGCCGTTATTACACACCACTTCCAGAATTTCCTGCCGCAAGGCCGGCGGCACCCGTTCATCCGTGTCCAGACTGAAGATCCAGTCCCCGGTGGCCTGCTCCAGGGCGAAGTTCTTGGTGGCCCCAAAGCCCCGCCAGTCAACGGTGAAAATGCGGTCGGTGAATCCCCGGGCCAGCTCCACGGTGCGGTCGGTGCTGCCGGTGTCTACCAGTACGATTTCGTCAGCGAAGGCCGCCGACTCCAGGCAGGGGACGATATTCTCCTCCTGATTTAAGGCGATGATGGTCACGGACAGCCGGGGCATGAATGGTTTTCGGTTTTTGGTTTTCGGTATTTATTTTTAGGGACCCGCCGTGGGAACCGAAAACGCCGGTTACGGGCCACGAACCGCTTGCTGCTGGCTGGCTGACTGCCTGCCTGCCCCTTAATCCTTAATCGGCTTGGCTTCCTCAATGAGCATCACCGGGATGTCGTCCCGGATTTCGTAGAGCAGTTTGCAGGCGTCGCAAATGAGGCCGTCTCCGGTGTCATTGAGCCGCACATCCCCCTTGCACTTGGGGCAGGCCAGGATTTCCAGAAGTTCTGGGCTGATAGGCATAACTTCCTCTTTTACATCAGGCGGCTGCCGGGCTGGCGGCCGCAGGTCTTTGGCCACAGTATCTTATCAAGCCTCGGCAGGCCTGGACAGCATTTTCTCGCATACCGCGCTCACTGCTTCCGGGGGCAGGTCCGTCAAGCAGCGGGGCTCCGGGCACGTCCGCCGGAAGCAGGGGCTGCAGGGAAGGTCCAACCGCAAGGGGGCGTGGCCCTTCCCGAAGGGCCCGGTGCGCCAAGGGGCAGTGGGCCCGAACAGGGCCACCACCGGCGTCCCTAAGGCCGCGGCCAGGTGCATGGGGCCGGTGTCGGTGGTGATCGCCAGGGCGGCACCCTGGAGCAAGACTGCCAGTTGACCGACGGTGGTGCCACCCGCCAGATTGACCAAGGGCACCCGGCTGTATGCCGCTACGGCCGTGGCCACCTCCTGGTCGGCGGGGCCGCCGGTGAGCACCGGCGTGAAGCCCTG
>JAFDHU010000232.1 GCA_019308625.1 Deltaproteobacteria bacterium | reverse complement strand
TGCGGATGCAGATGACCAACAAGCCTTCTTCCATGTGTTTAATCTAAGAATCTTTTAATTTTGAGCTCTTTCTTCCCCCTACCGGTTGATTCATACCAGTGGATTTCGGCGCGGTGCAGCGAGCCGTCCGGCAGTCTGACCAAGGCAATGCCTTTGCGTTTGCGCCACCGGCCTTTTCCGTAAATCTTCTTAAGACGGGACAGCTCCCGTATGCCGCGGCCGGGAGCAAAGGTCTCCACTGAAGTGATTTCGCCGACAATCTCAAAATGCATCCCGGCCTGCGGCCCCGGGCCTTTACAGCTCCTTCAGCCCCAGCACATCCTGCATGTCATACAGGCCCGGCTCCTGGTCTACGATCCATAGGGCCGCCCGGACCGCGCCCTTGGCGAAGTTGTCCCGGTTGTGGGCCCGGTGGATGATCTCCAGCCTTTCGCCGATGCCCCCGAAGATGACGGTGTGCTCGCCGGTGATGTCTCCGGCCCGCACCGTCTGGATGCCGATTTCCTGGTCAGTGCGCTCGCCGATGAGGCCGTGGCGGGCGTAGACCCCCACTTTGTTCAGGTCCCGCCCCAGGGCCTGGGCGATGACCTGGGCCAGCTTCAGGGCGGTGCCGCTGGGCGCGTCCTTCTTCAGGCGATGGTGGGCCTCCACGATTTCCACGTCATAGCCCTCGGTCAGCACCCCGGCGATTTTCTCCACCACCTTGAACATGAGGTTCACCCCCACGCTCATGTTGGGGGCATAGACCACCCGGGTGCGCTCCGCCAGCCAGTGGAGGTCCTTTATCTGCTCGGGACTGAGCCCGGTGGTGCCGATGACCATGGCCTTCCCCGCGTCGGCCACCGCTTTCAGGTGCTCCAGGGTGGGCTCCGGATGGGTGAATTCAATAAGCACCTCACCCTGGGGCAGGACCTCCTCCAGGGAGGCGCTGACTGTCACGCCTTTTTTGGGGAGACCCACCACTTCGCCCACGTCCTTGCCCACGGCCGGGTGGTCCGGCCGCTCCAGGGCGCCCACCAGGCTGAGGCCCGGAACCCCTTCCATCATATGAATAATCCGGCCCCCCATGCGGCCAGCGGCGCCGGAGACAATGGCTTTGACCATGGCAACCTCCCAAAAGAAAAATCGCCGGAAGTCAGCGGCGGGTCTGTTCGGCGCGCCTGCCGCCGACTGCCGGCCGTTTTTCTAAAGCAGCCCGTACTTTTGCAATACCTGGCGCAGCTTCTCTTCGTTGGCGGAGGACATGGAGCACAGCGGCTGCCTGACTTCCCCGGTGATTTTGCCCAGCAGTTTAAGGGCGGTTTTGGCCGGTGCCGGATTGGTCTCATAAAACATGGCTTCCATCAAAGGCCACATCTTGTAATGCAACTGCCGGGCTTTATCCAGGTCGCCGTTGAAATAGGCGTTGCACATACTCGCCATGTCGCCGGGTACGATGTTGCTTACCACGGAGATGACGCCTTGACCGCCGATGGCCAGCAGGGGCAGCGCGGTGAAATCGTCCCCGGACAGCAGGGTGATGCGATCGCCGCACAGCTCCATCACCTTGGCACCCTGTTTGAGGTCCCCGGTGGCCTCCTTGATGCCCACGATATTGGGGAATTCCGCCAACCGGGCCACGGTTTCGGGCAACAGATTCACCCCCGTGCGGCTGGGCACGTTGTAAACCACAATAGGGATTTTGGTCTGTTGGCAGATGGTTTTGTAGTGCTGGTACAGGCCCTCCTGGGTGGGTTTGTTGTAGTAAGGAGTGATCATCAAGGCATAGTCCGCCCCGGCGGCTTCGGCGTGTTTGGTGAACTCCAGAGCTTCAGCGGTGCTGTTGGAGCCGGTGCCAGCCACCACCGGGACGCGTTTTTTCACCTGGTCAATGCAGACTTCCACCACCCGTTTGTGCTCGTCATGGGACAGGGTGGCGGATTCGCCGGTGGTGCCGCAGGGCACGATGCCATGGATGCCTCCCTGAATCTGGAACTCGATGAGCTGCCGGTAGGCTTCCTCATCGAAGGCCCCGTTCTTGAAGGGAGTGACAATGGCCGTAATCGCTCCTTTCAACATGATGCTCCCTCCTTACTTGATTTCCTCCATCCATAAGAGGCCCTGGAAAACCACCAGGGCCTCGCCTTCCAGAAAGACCTCGGAGAGGCTGTCGCCCTTGCCCTGGAAGATCACGGTGAGCACCTCTCCTCCCCGGGTGGACACCAGCACCGGGGAGGTGACCTGACCCAGGCGGGCAGCAATCAGCGCCGCGGCCACCGCCCCGGTGCCGCAGGCCAGGGTTTCGTCCTCCACTCCCCGCTCATAGGTCCGCACCGAGAGGGCATGGGGCCCCTCCACCCGGAGGAAATTGCAGTTGGCCCCCGCCGGCTGAAACAGCGGGTGGAACCGTACCGCCCGGCCCCACTCCGTGACCGGCAAACCCTCCAGGTCGTCCACCGGAATCACTGCGTGAGGGACCCCGACCTTGAGAAAATGCCCCTTCAGGGTGAGGTCCGCCAGGGGGATTTCCAAGTCCAGCCGCAAATCCCCGATGCCGGTGAGGGCCACCCGGGCCAAGCGGTCCTGGACCTCGGCATGGATGATGCCCGCCAGAGTCTCCAAAGTCAGGTAGGGCGGGGCCAAGCCGTTCAGCACCGCGAACCGGGCGGCGCAACGGGCGCCGTTGCCGCACATCTCGGCTTCGGAGCCGTCGGCGTTGTAAAAGCGCCAACGTAAATCGGCTTTGTCCGAATTTTCCAACAGAATGAGGCCGTCGGCCCCCACCCCGGTCTTGCCGGCACATAGCCGCCGGGCGAAGCGGGGCTGCTCCGGCACCGGGATGAACCGCTCCCGGTGGTCGATGAGCACAAAGTCGTTGCCCCCGCCATGCATCTTGAAGAACGGGATGCGGCGTTCATCAGCCATCAGGCCCCACCATCCAGGAAATCCGGAATCCGCTCGCCCCAAATAAGCTGACGATAGCTCTCCCGCTTTCTGATAACATAAAACTCGTTATCTTTCACCAAGATTTCGGGGGCCCGAGGCGGCTCAAAGGCTGGCAGGAGACGGTCCTTGGCCAGAAAGTCGCCGGACTCGCAGATGGGCCCCACCACCGAGGCCACCAGTTCCGGCCTTTCCTTTTCCACCACCGGCCAGATGGCGTGATAGGAGCCGTACAGGCTGGGGCGGGCCAAGTCGTTCATGCCGGCGTCCACAATGATGAAGTGTCTGGCTTCGGTGTCCTTGGTGTAATGCACCCGGGTGACCAGGATGCCGGCGTTGCCCACCAGCACCCGACCGGGCTCCAGAATCAGGGTGCAGTCCAGGCCCTGAAGTTCCCGAATCAGCGCCGCCCCGTATTCCCGGGGGTGAGGCGGGGTTTCCTTTTCATAAGTGATGCCCAGACCGCCTCCCAGGTCCAGGTAGCGGATGCTGATGCCTTCCCGGTGCAGTTCGGTGATGAGTTCCTTCAGGCACTGTACGGCTTCCAGAAAGGGCTCCAGTTCGGTAATTTGAGAGCCGATGTGGCAGGCCATCCCTACCACCTCAATGTGGGGCAGGTCCCGGGCCCGGCGGTAATCCAGGAGGGCCTGCTCCATATTGATGCCGAACTTGTTCCGTTTGAGGCCCGTGGAAATGTAGGGGTGAGTCTGAGGGTCAATGTCCGGGTTGATGCGCAGGGCAATCCTGGCCCGGGTGCGCCGGCGGCCGGCCAGGTGGGAGATCTTCTCCAGCTCCTGGGAGGACTCAATGTTGAACATAAGGATGCCGGCCTTGAGACAATATCCACCCCGGCACCCAGGCGAATCAGCAGCCGCAGGATGGCCAGGTTGGAGTTGGACTTGACCGAAAAGCAGATGAGGTGCGGAAAGCCCGCAAAGGCCGCATCAAAAATGCGGTAATGATGGGTGAGGGTGGCGTGGCTGTACAGGTAAAAGGGCGTCCCCACCGCGTCGGCAATGCGCCTGACCGGCACCTGTTCGCAATGCAGCTCCCCGTTGAGATAGTGAAAGTGATGCATGGCTGTCGGTCGTCAAAGGCCAGCCTGCAGCTCTACGCCAGGTTTTCCCGGCCCAGGCTGAAGGCTGGCAGCTCAGAAACTCACCACCGTCTCCTCCGACGGCAGGCTTTCATTGGCCCGCCGGGAGTCGTCCACCGCAGTGACATAGTAGAAATAGGTCTGGCCCCGACGGACCCGGGTGTCCACAAAGTAGGGCTTCTTCACCAGGGTGGGGGTCAGCAGAATGAAATCCGGCTGCGGTAAACCCGGTAGCCGGCCAAATCCCGGGCAGGGCTGGGCTCCCAGCGCAGGTCCACGCCCTTCACGGTGGGCGCGGCCACCAAGGCCAGAGGCGGGGGCGGCGCGGTGAGGTCCTGGGGTTTCACGGTCACGGTGGCAGAAGGCCCGCTCTCCAGCAGGTCCGGCCCGACTTGGCGCGCCGCGGTGACCCTGTAAGTATATTCCACCTCATTTTGTACCGCCACATCTCGAAAGCTGGTGCCAGTCTCCACCTGAGGGTTGAGCCTGGTCCACGCCCCCCCCGGGCTGCGGCGATAAACAAAGTAGCCGGCCAGGTCCTGAACCGGCCTGCCATTCCGTAGACGGGTAACCGGGCTCCAGGCCAAGGCCACCTCCCGGTCCCCCGCTGCGGCCTGGAAAGCTCGGGGGGCCTGAGGCAGCACCTCCCAGGCATGGCTCAACACCCGGGACCAGGCTCCGGGATAGCGGCTGGGATCATAGGCCGCCACCCGGTAGTAATAACGCCGGCCGGGAAGCAAATCCCGGTCCAGATAATACACCGTCTCTCCCTTGATCACGGCCTGCCGGGGATACTCCAGGTCAATGTCGGCAATCTGGACAAAATCCAACAGACAGCCCGTGGCCGGCGCCACCCCTTTCAGCTCGCAACGCTCCACATAAAAACCGCTGAGCTGGGCAAGGGGCTGACCCAACTGGTTCTCCCGGGGAAAACGCCAGGACAGCAACAGACCCTCACCCTCCTGCACCAGACGAAACTCCTTCACCGCCGCGGGCAACACCGCCTCCGGAGGCAAAGGCTCCATCTTTTTGCCACAAGCAACAAGGAAACAGAAAAAGAGGATGAGGGTGAGTAAGTGGGGGAGGGCCAGGGAGCACCGCTCCCTGCCCTCCCCCACACCCCCTCCCAACCCTTTAAGGGGTTGGGGGCGGGGGTTTGGGGGAGGGGGAAGGGGCCGATGGCCCCTTGCCCCCTCCCCCAAAAACTTACAGAACGCCGGTTGCATTCTACAAGCCCAGTTCTTTCTCCACCTGACGCAGGGCCTTTTCCACCCGTGTCGGGGCGGTGCCTCCGGGGGAGGTGCGTCGGGCCACCACGTTTTCTATTTTCAGCCATTCAAAGATATCGGGCCCGGCCTGGGAGGCGAAGCGCTGGATTTCCTCCAGGGTTAGTTCCCACAGTTCCTTGCCCTGGAATTCGGCGTAGCCCACCAGTCGGCCGGCCTGTTCATGAGCGGTACGGAAGGGCACCCCCTGGTGCACCAGGTAGTCCGCCAGGTCAGTGGCGCTCAAAAACCCGCCCCGCAGGGCGGCCTGCAGGCGTTCCGGTCGGAGCTTCACGGTCATCAGCAGGCCCAGGAGATGACCCGCCACCCGGCCAGCTTTGCCCCGGATGAGTTCGGCCACATCGGGGTTTTTCTTCTGGGGCATGATGGAGGAGCCGGTGGCGTAGGCATCGGCGATTTCCACAAAGCCGAATTCCGCCGAGGACCAGAGGATGAGCTCTTCCGCCAGACGGCTTAAGTGCACCATGAGGATGGCGGCGTGGGCCAGGAATTCCAGGATGAAGTCCCGGTCGCTCACTGCGTCCAGGCTGTTGCGGAACACTTCCGGGAAGCCCAGCTCCCTGGCGGTGAACTGTGGGTCAATGGGGAAGGTGGTGCCGGCCAGGGCCGCGGCCCCCAGGGGCGACACCCGGATGCGGGCCAGGGACTCGGCAAGCCGCGTCTGGTCCCGGCGCCACATTTCGTCATAAGCCAGCAGGTGGTGGGCGAAGAGCACTGGCTGGGCCCGTTGCAGGTGGGTGTAGCCCGGCATGATGACTCCGAAGTAGCGGCGGGCCAGCCGGGCGCCGGCCCGGCGCAGCTCGGTAAGGTCGGAGAGCAAGCCCTCCACCTCCTCAGCCAGATACAGCCGCACATCCAAGGCCACCTGATCGTTGCGGCTGCGGGCGGTATGCAGTTTGCGGCCAGCATCCCCGATTTTCTCCGTGAGGCGGGTCTCTATGGCCGTGTGGATGTCCTCCAGGGCCGGGTCAAAGGTGAACCCACCGGATTCAATCTCCTGGCGGATCTCCTCCAGACCCTGGACAATGGCGGCGGCCTCCTCTTCGGTAAGAATTCCCTGCCGGGCCAGCATGCGGGCATGGGCCTGGGAGCCGGCAATATCCTGGCGATAGAGGCGCCGGTCAAAAGGCAGCGACGAGGTGAAGTCCTCCACCGCGTCTGCGGTTTTGTCCTGAAACCGTCCGCCCCAGAGTTTGTCAGCCATGAAAGTTGCCCGCTTCCTTTATTTTTTGGGGGGATACTTCCTTAACAGGTCCTCAAGCTGTTCCTGGTTAATCTTTCCCTGCTTGTAGTGCCTGGCAAACACTTTGAAAATGGCCTCCGACCGGGCTTTGTTGCCGGGTTTGCCGAAGCGGGGCCGGACCGGGCTGGCCAGAAAGTAATACAGCAGAAATCCCAAACCCAGGATAAGAAAGAATCCCAAGATACAAATAACCGCCAGATTTTCCCCTACATACAACATCCAGTCGATTGGTGCACCCCCTCGGGAAATTCACCTCGGATTCCCCCTTAGTCCCAACCGGCGATAAGGAGCAAATCATAGGTGTCTAAAATAGTTCCATCGGTTAAGTTATTCTTTTCCTTCTACTTCCGCCGCCAGCGAGGGCCGGCCGGGGTGTCAATAACTTCAATGCCCTGGGCCGCCAGCTCTGCCCGGATGCGGTCCGCGGTGGCCCAGTCCTTGTGCTTCCGGGCGGCTTCCCGCTCTTCCAGGCGGGATTCAATCACCGCGTCTCGGGTCTCCTGGGGCAGGTTCATCACTCCGAAAATTTCATCCAGCTCGGTAAAGCGGCTGAGCACCGCGGCTGCGCCATGCGGCCCCAGGCGCCCCCGGTCAATTTCCTGGTTCAGTTCGGCCACGCAGGCAAACAGGGCAGACAGGGCCCGGGAAATGTTCAAATCGTCGTCCAGCGCCGCAAGGACCTCTTTTTTCAGCAAAAAGAGGCGCTCCTCCACCTGGGCTTGGCGGTCATCCGGGCCCGCGGCCAAATCCAGTCGTTCCAGAAAATGGTCCAGTCGGGCCCGGGCCCGGGCCGCGGCCCTCAAGGTTTCCCCGGAGAAGGTGAGGGGCTTGCGGTAGTGGGCGCTGAGCAGGAAATAGCGGATGTCCTCGCCCTTGAAGCCCTGCTGCAGCAAATCCCGTACGGACACCTCCCCCGTCTCCTTCAACGGGCGGCCGTCCTTCAGCACCAGGTCGCTGTGCAGCCAGAAACGGGCCAAAGGCTGGCCGGTGGCCGCGGCGAACAGGGCGTTTTCGTTTTCTTCGTGGGGAAACAGGGACTCAATCCCGCCCAGATGAAAGTCCACCGTCTGGCCCAGGTATCTCAGGGCCATAGCGGCGCATTCCAGGTGCCAACTGGGGCGCACCTTGCCCCAGGGGGTGGAGAAATAGAAGCCCTGCTTCAGCTCCCCCAGTTTGGCCCGCTTGAGCAGGGTAAAGTCCCGGGGATTTTCCTTGGCGTACTCATCCAAATCCACGGTCTTGCCCACCTTGATCTTGCCCAGGTCCAGACCAGAGAGCCGTCCGTAATCCTTGAAGCGGGAGATGTCAAAGTACACCGAACGCAGTTTTTCGTAGGCAAAGCCCCGCTCCAGCAGGCGCCGGGTCAGGTCCACCATGTCGTCTATGTGTTCTGAGGCTAGGGGGAACAGGGCCCCCTCTGTGATGCGCAGGGTCCTTAAATCCTGCTGCAGCGCTTCCCGGAAGCGGGTGGTGAACTCCGCCAGTTCCTGGCCTGCGGCCGTGGCTCCGGCGATGGCTCGATCGTCCAGGTCAATCAGGCCCACCACCTGGCGGACCCTGAAGCCCCGGTATTGCAGATAGCGCCGCAGCAGATCAGCCACCACCAGCCGTCGGGCCAGACCCAGGGTGAGAAGGGTGTTCAGGGCCGGCCCGTCCACGTAAATGGTGGCCTCCCCTTCCCGCACCGGCTGGAAGGGCTCCTTGGCCCGGGCCAGAGTGTTATAGAACCTCAGGGTGGGGGCCTCCTTCTCCAGGAACAGGGGGGTGGAAAGGTAGCGCTCCCCACTGTCCGGGGCCACCGCCACAATGAGGCCCTGCTTCAGCTCCCGAGCCAGGCGGCAGGCTGCGGCCACTGCCGCGCCGCTGCTCATGCCCAGGAAAAGCCCCTCCTCCTTGGCCAGCCGCCGGGCTGTGTCAAAGGCCTCCTCATCTTCAATATGCATCATGTTGTCGGCTTGGCCTTTGACAAAGATGCCGGGAACGTAAGACTCCTTGAGGTTTTTCAACCCCTGGATGGCATGGCCCAGATAGGGCTCCACCCCTATCACCTGGATTTCCGGGTTGAACTGCTTCAGGTAACGGCACATGCCCATGAGGGTGCCGGTGGTGCCGATGGTGGCCACCACGTGGGTAACGCGGCCCCCCGTCTGCTCC
>JAFDHU010000231.1 GCA_019308625.1 Deltaproteobacteria bacterium | reverse complement strand
GCCCTGCGCTTCAAACCTGAGGATGAGCGCCTGCGTCAACTGTTGTTGAGCTGTCAGCTTTCCCGCAAGGACTGGGGACAGGCCCTGGCATTGCTGCGCCGGGAGGGGCTGACCGCGGACAACGCCCTGAGCACCGCCCGCCTTTATCTGGTGCGGGGGCAGTATGAAGGGGTCAAAGCCGCGGTGGCCCGCATTCCCGAAAATCACCCTGACCGGCAGGCAGGGCTGCTGCTTCTGGTCCAGGCTTACCGTCTGGAGCGCAATTTCCCCCAAGCCTTGGCCACCCTGGAGCAGCTTAGGCCTTATTTGCCCGCCGAGACCTATTTGATGGAAAAAGCCCAGATTCTCGAGGCTATGGGAGACAAGACCGCGGCGGGGCTTTACACGGAGATTATGGGGCTCCGGCCCCACTCCCAGGCTGCCCGGGTGGCCGCGGCCCGGCGAGCCCGGGCCACCGGCAACTGGGCCGGCGCCTATCGGGCCTATGCCCGGGCCCTGGAGCACGCCCCGCAGGACATCCAACTGTTGAATGAACTGGAATATGTGCGGCAGCAGATGCGGCCGCAATTGGCCTCCCGAGGCCTGGTTCACCCCCAGGGCGAAAGGTATCCGGAAGAGGCAGCCCGGCCCTGGCAATTCTCCCGCCCGGATCGAGAGTTTCTGGGGCGGGTGCCAGGGGTGCGGGGCGTGCCCATCCTGCAGCCCGAGACCCTCTTTTTTGATGACCATAACGACCTCTACGGCGCCATCTTCCGGGCTTCCGGCAGCTTCCGACTGACCCGGGCCATCCCCCTCCAACTGGCCGTGGAATACCGGGAATACCACCAGGACTCCCGGTCCCTGGAGCAGGGGCCAGTGGATTTGGGGCTCACCAAAGTGTACCGTCAGGTCGCCAATGACGAAAGCCGCCTGCGACGCCTGGAAGTCTCCCTGGGAGTGGGGCCGGTGGCCTTAGCTGACCGACTGCGCTTAAGCGGCGAAATCATCTGGCGCCGCTACTGGAAGCGGGTGGACCGCACCATAACCCAGCGGGGACAGCAATTCATCCCCTTCCCCATACCGGGGTTTGTGGATGTTACGGTGCATCACAAGTTCACCCGCAAGGAGCACCGGGACCGCCTCCTGGGGTCGCTGCAGCTGGATTTCCCCATCACCCTGAAAACCGACGGCAGCCTCAAATACAGCCGCCGGGACATCTTTGACCAGGATCCCTCCCTGTTCCCCCGGCTCTACCAGAGCGTGCTGAATCTGGGGGACGTCAAGCTGGTCACCTATCACCAGGTGGAGTTCAGCTTCAACCACCAGTTCCGGCCCGGCTTGGAGTGGCGGGGCAATCTCGGCGGGGCTTTCTACTCCGACCACAACCGGCGTCTGACCCTTTATCAGGGGCTGTACTGGCAGGTCATAAACCGACCCCGGATGCAGTTGGGCCTCACCCCGCATTATTATCTGGCGGCCTACCGGAGGCGCCAGCCGGCCTATTTCAGTCCTCACTACTACCATGCCTTGGGTGTGGGGCTTGACTTCAGCCGCCACATCTATCGCCTGCCCACCGTAATCCTCCAGGGAACCGTGCAGGTGGTGGGGCAGCACGGCGACTGGGGGCCAGCGCTGCACGGCTTGGCCGCCCTGGAATGGGAGCTGGTGCAAAACTTCTTCTTTGAACCCCATGTCTTTTATTTCCGGGAGTGGGTGGACAACTATCGCATATTCACCTTCGGGCTCTCTCTGCACTACACCTTTTGAGGCCAAGGCCGCCTGAACACCCGCTTGCTGGCGGCGCCTTATGGAGGAAGCATAAACTCAGCCTGAAGAACCAAGGAATTTTGGGAGGTTTGCTCCGATGCGGCCGGCTTTTTGCAGAATCTGTGCTTGGTTGCTAATGGGAGCCTGGCTGGTCCTGATGGCCGGAGGCTGCGCGGAAGTAACCGGCCCCCGGCCCACGGCCCAGGAAATTGAGCAGATCCAACTGGAGGCCACCCGCCGGCATCCCTTCAAAAACTGGTCCACCGAGCGGGTGTCCCGGGTGTTTCTCAAGGAGCTGGCCACCCTGCCGCAAATTTACGGGCATACTTACCCCTTTCTGGGCTTCAACTGGTGGGTGACGGCTTCCGGCAAGGTGGTCATCGACAACGTGTGGCAGCCTTCCCCCGCGGCGGATGCTGGCTTGCAGCAGGGGGATATCCTCCTGGCAGTAAACAACTGGCCCATCTTTCCCTGGGTGGAGGATTGGGATCGAAAAACCCGCCTGACCCGGGACTTACTCCGGGACATCTTCTGGGTCAACCGGCGAGGCAGATACGGCCAGCGCTACCCCACCGGAGAGTTGGTCATTTTCACCTTACCCGGGGAGATTCTGGTCTCCATCATGCTGGACCTCAAGCATATTGCCATGGAGAGCCGGGGCCGCTACCTCACCGGTCCCGTGGAGCTCCTGGTGCAACGGGGGGAGGAAAAATTTGCCGTAACCCTTTATCCCCAGCATTTGCCGGCCAATTACGCCATCCTGGTGGACCCACATGACCATAAACTCAACGCTTATGCCGCCCCTGGCCGGGTCATCCTATCCCAGCGCCTGGTGTCGTTTTGCCTGAATGACGACGAACTGGCAGTGGTCATCGGCCACGAGCTGGCCCATCACGCCCACGGCCATCTGGTGCGGAGCGCGGGGGAGCGCCACGCCGGGGGACTGGCGGGCCGTCTATGGCAACTGGTAGGCGGCTTCGCCACCCAGACCCTGAACCGCCTCATGAACTGGCGCCGGGCCGTCTGGGTGGACCGCCGGGTCCCCCCGGTGGCGGAGGGGGCCATCGTAAGCGCCTTTTCCCGAGAGGACGAGCGGGAAGCCGACGCCTATGGTCTGTGGTACGCCTTCCAGGCCGGCTATGACCTGGACAAAGGCCTGGCTGTCTGGGAGCGCCTGGGGGCCGTGGCCCATGACCCCTTTGAGCGCACTTACTTCCTGGATTCGCATCCGGCCCCCCTGGAGCGGCTGGCCCGATTAAAGAAAATCGCCGCCTGCTTTAAGGCCGGCCGGGCGGCGGAGGTGTTTTTACAGTTGCCCAGCCTGGAACCTAAACTGCCCGCCTGCTTTAAGGCCGGCCGGGCGGCGGAGGTGTTTTTACAGTTGCCCAGCCTGGAACCTAAACTGCCCCCAAGCTGAGATTGCCAGGTCCTTTACCCAGGTGGTAGACATGGATTTGTTCTCTTATGAGTGGTTCCGGCTCGCCACGCAGTAGAAGGCTCTTCCCCCGGCTTCTCATCCCTGCCGGATATCTTTTCAGGAAGTATCGGAAAAAACAGGAAGAGAAGCTCCAGGAACTGCTGGGCCGCCGGGAGCGCATAGCCCGCCGGCTTATGGAGGGCTGAAACAAAA
>JAFDHU010000230.1 GCA_019308625.1 Deltaproteobacteria bacterium | reverse complement strand
AGGTCCCGGGACAGTTTGCGGTAGAGGGCGCTTTTGATGAAGCCATAGGCATTTTGCAGGGAGGTCACCTGATTGGTGAACACTGCAATTTTCCCTGGGGAGAAATTGAATAAATCCAGGATGTTGAAGGAGGTGCCGGCGCCCAGGTCCAGGAGCACGAAATCCGCCGGCAGTTCCTCAATCTGCTGGATAAGGCGGATTTTCTGGGCATAGGTGGGGTTGGCGGCCCCGAGAATGTCATCCGCTCCGCAGATGAGACCGATTCCCTCAAACTGGGTCTTGATGATGGTATCTTCCAGCCGGGCCACCTTGCGCAGCAGAAAGTCCTCCAGGGTGACCTGGGGAAAGCGGACGCCCATCAGGGTATGCAGGTTGGCGCCGCCCAAATCGCCGTCAATGAGTACCACCCGCTTGCCCATTTGCGCCAGGCAAATGCCCAGGCCCATGGTGATGATACTTTTGCCGACACCGCCTTTGCCGCCCCCCACGCTCCAGAGCTTTATTCTGCCTTTCTCCCGCATAGATCCTCCCGTTTGAGGGTTCAGCCCGCTGGTCCGGCTGCCACCGTGGCCTCCCGCCAGGCTACTACTTATTGCTTCGGTTCACAAACCTGATTGATTTCCTGTTATTCTGAGGCCCTATAAGGGCCGAAGCACCCGGACCCTTCGCCTGCGGCTCAGGTGGCCAAGTAAATCTTCTGTTTGCCTGTACTGCCAAATATAACCACGGAGCCTGCTGTACCCGGGTTACAGAGATTTGGCTCGCTTCCACCGCAAGGGGATAAGGTTTTTGACCCCGGCCACCAGGCCGCCCAGCAACATGAGCAGATAGCTGCCCTGCAAGGAAAGTCCCGTCCTGGGTCCGGCCAGGTTCAGGATGATGCCGGCGGCCATCAGGCCCAAGCCGATATGATAGTTGAGAGGCTCACCCCCTACGTCCTGATGTACGGCTTCATCCCACCTTTGCCACAGCTCCTTGATGTCGGCTGGAGAATGAACCACCAGGCCTTCCAGATGCTCCAGAAATTTCCGCGAGGGCCGACATAACTCCAGGGCCAGAGTCTGCGGCCGACCGCTGCCGGAAATCTTCAGCCAGGCCACTTTCCCGGCGGCTTCCAGGATTTCCGGCTCCTCGGGCACCGCTAAATAAAGCTTGGCGTCCAGCCGGATCAGGAAATCCCGCATGAATTCGGGCAGGGAATGCCCAAGCCGGAGCACTACCTGCCCGTTGTCCAGAGCATGGACGGTCACCGGCAGCCTCATGCTCCCCTGGGCCTCATTACCCCGGATTTCCAACATGACTGTCATTGTGCGTTGCAGCCCCGGAGCCCCCTCCTCGTAAAGTTGCTGCTGCTTCATGTATTCCCCTCCGTAAGGTTCGTTTACCGTTCTGTTCTCATCCCAGCTTGCCGGTCTTGACCCAGTGCCAGGCCTTCAGGTGAAACAAGGCAACCGACAAATTAAGTCCCCTTTCCACCCGGCGCACCAGATTCAGGCGGCTGGAGGTATTGAACGTCAGGTAAACGGGGTGTTCCAATAGATACTTTACCACCGTCCTTCTTTGGACTGTCTGCTCCAATGCTCTCCCCCTTTTTGCCGCGGTCAGGCCGATTCTCCTTGGGCATCTTCCCTTTGGAGCCGGGTGCGGCCGGCGCGGCTTACATCCCCAGAAAATCCCGGACCATTTTGGCCGCCTTGGCCAGCTTTTCTGGAAAAGGCAAGCCGTGGTTTTCCGGATTAATGTCGATGTAATTTTTCAGATAGAATTGCAACATCTGTACCCGATCCGGGGCAGCCAGGTCAGGATTTTCGGTCAAAAACTCCTGAAACAGAGCCTGCACTCCTTTGGGGCCGCCGGTGGGCGGGGGCGAGGGGGGAGGCGCCGCGGGGCGGGGCCTTGCCGGGATGGCGGGCGGGGGTTCAGGGTGAGCCGCAGGCTGAGGTGCAGCCTGACGGCCCTCCTCCTGTTCCTGGAGACGGCGTTCCAGTTCAGCCGCTTTGGCGGCCAGCTCGCTCATCTCCGAAATCATGCTTTCATAGCGGTTGCGGTCCAGGACGACCCGCTTCTCCAAAAAGGAGAAGATCTCCTGGGAGGACGACCCCAGCGGGGGGCCGCCCGCGGCCGCCAGGGGGACGGGGCGGTTTCCGGCTGCAGGGCCGGACCGCCCCGGAGAGGTATAGCCCGAACTCCAGGCGGCCGCGGCGTGGCGCCTGGGATGCTCCGGGGCCGGCGCGCCTAGACCCCGGGCCGGCGCAGTGGCAGCCAGATTCTGCAAATAGAGCCAACGCGCCGGGTATTCCTTGAGGTCGCCCCGGGGAGCGTGCCACAGCAGGGCCAGCAGCAAGGTGGGATCGGCGATCACAAACCCCAAGGCGGTGTTCAGGATTCTTTCATAATATTGCTCAAAGGTGTCGGCCGGAGCCACCAGGGCCCGGATGATTTCCCCGAAAGGCTCCACCCGGTGAAAAACCTCCTCCCAGGAAGGCAATTCAGCCAGGGCCCGGGGGTCCGGATGCTCATCAAAGGCTCCGCCCTCCAAAAGGATCTGCCAGAGGGCCGGACCCGGAGGATCGGGGGGAACCTCCCAGGGCGGCACCGCCCACTGCCAGATGGCCGGATACTCTGGCATCCGCGAGGGTGGGGCCAGCACCTCACCTTCCTGGCCGTACACCACAATATCAAAGCGCGGCAGAAAGCGGGTCCGGGGGGCGGTGAACCCCGGAGGCAGGAAATAATAGTGCTGTTCCCGTCCGTCTTCGGAGTGGGCCCAGCAGCGGGAGCGCCAGTCTCCAAACCGGTTCAGAGCAGCAACCTTGGCGGCTTCCCGGGTTTCCACCACCAGCAGCCGGGCCGCACCGGGAGTGGCAATGCCCAGGTTGAGCCTGACGCCCGACTGCTTTAAGGCGATGATTCTTTCATAAAGGGCTTCTTCCGGCAGAGTAAAGTCCAGGTTCAAGGAGGAGCCGTCCGCGGCGGACAGGGCCCGGGGTTGCCAGCCCAGCTCCTGGCCAACTGGTCGGAATAATCCAGGTTTTCCTTCAGGTTGAAAATGAGGCCGATTTCGTCCTCCCCCAACCTGACGGAGAAATCCTGGGGGACGGCTTTGGCGGAAGAATCCATGGACCCTCTCTAAACTCGCCATCTTTTGCGGCCGGCGGCCCTGCCCGGGCGGGGGCCCTCAACCCACCAGCTTGGGGAATTCAGCCCTAAGGCCGTCAGTGGGCGAGCCGGTGGGACTGCCGGTGTCCTGATCCGGGGCCACATACCCCCCTAAGGCCCAGCCTTCCACAAACTTGTCCGGCGAGGCACCCACGTTCACCACCTCAAAGGCGCAGAAGCCCAGCACTTCCTTTTGCTGCACAAACTGGCTCGTGCCCTCTATCACCGGTAGAATAATGAGCCAGTGG
>JAFDHU010000229.1 GCA_019308625.1 Deltaproteobacteria bacterium | reverse complement strand
TGATTTGGGCCACCGTGTCCTCCCAACCCGCCCGGCCCTGGAGGTAGGCGATTAAGTGCCGGTAGCCTATGGACTGGAGAGGCTTGAGGGTAGGGTCATAGCGGCTTATGAGGCGTTCCACCTCTTCCAGCCAGCCGGCCGCCAGCATCTGGTCCACCCGCCGGTCAATGCAAGCGTAGAGCTCCTCCCGAGGCATGGTCAAGCCCAGTTTTATGGTGTCGTAAGGGTTGTCCCGGAATCGGTGTTCGGCCAGATATGCCGACCAGGGGCGGCCGGTGCCCTCCACCACCTCCAGGGCTCGCAAAATACGGTAGGTGTCTCCGGCCTTCAGGCGGGAGGCGGTTTCCGGGTCCACCTGTTTCAGCCGCTCATAGAGTGCTCCCAAACCCTGAAGACACATCTCCTCCCGCAGCCGCTCCCGGATGTCGGGGAAAGGCCCCCCTTCCGGAAACAGGCCCTGGAGAAGCGCCCGGATGTAAAGGCCGGTGCCGCCCACCACCAGGGGGGGCACCCCCCGGGCCTCAAGCTCTCTGATAACTTCCCGGGCTTCCCGCATATAGCGGGCGGCGTCATAGGCCTCATCGGGGGCCACGATGTCCACCAAGTGATGGCGCACCAAGGCCCGCTCCTCCGGGGTGGGCTTGGCCGTCCCGATGTCCAGTTCCCGGTAAACCTGGAGGGAGTCGGCGTTGACAATTTCGGCGCCCAGCTTCTGGGCCAAGTGGAGGGCCACCGCGGTCTTGCCCACCGCGGTAGGCCCCACCAGCACCGCCACCTTGGGACGCCCCATCTTTACCTCCGGGGGCGCCGGAAACTGGCGTTTAATTCGGCCAGAGAAATCAGGCGCCACAGAGGGCGGCCGTGGGGACAGTGGCTGGAAACCTCCAGCTCATCCAGACGGGCCAGAAGACCCTTCATCTCCTCAGGGTGCAATTCCTGGCCGGCCCGAATGGCGCCGTGACAGGCCATAATCAGGCGGACCTGCTCCCGGACTGCCTGGGATTCCTCCAGGCCCTTCAGGGGCCCCAGGGTTTCCACCATCTCCAGGAGCATCGCCTCCAAGTCCGCATTCTGCAGCCACACCGGTGCCTCGATCACCAAAAAGGAAGCCCCGCCGAAAGGCTCCACTACCAGCCCGGCCTGGGCCAAAGCTTCCAGATTGTCTCTGACCCAGTCAGCTTGGTGCAGCGGTACTTCTACCAGCCGGGGGAATAACAGGGGTTGCCGGATGTCGCCTTCCGCCTCGCGGGCCAGGGCCTCGTACAGGACCCGCTCATGTGCGGCATGCTGGTCAATAACCACCAAACCCTCGGGTCCTTGAGCCAGGATATAGGTTCTATGGAGCTGGCCGATAATGTTCAGATCCTGGAAGCGAAAAGGGTGGCTGACCCGCGGCTCCAGACGGTCCGCAGGTGAAAACGGCGGGAAAGATGCGGGCTTAAGGCAAGGTAGAGGCCGGAGGAATATGTCGGTTTGACCCGCCTCCTGCGCCCGGGGTGGCGGCTCCGGCTGCCAGCGCACCGCGTAGCTCCGGGGTTCGCCAGCCAAGGGCCCCAAACCTTGGCGCAAAGCAGACAAAAGCAAGGCATAAACCCGGCCGGCCTCGGCAAAACGCACTTCCGCCTTGGCAGGATGGACGTTGACATCCACCTGGTCCGGCGGCAGGGTCAGACTAACAAAAGCGGCAGGGTAGCGCCCCTTGGGCAGGCGCCCATGATAGATTTCCTTTAACACCGCGGGAAGGAGGCGGTCCTGGACCACCCGGCGGTTTACCAAAAACACCTGAAAGCGGCTCGAGGCCACGGAAAAATCGGGCTGGGAGATAAGGCCCGCCGCCGCCCAAGGCCCGCCGCCGCTGTGAAAGGGGAGCAGATGTCCGGCCAGCTCGGGCCCGTAGAGGGATGCCACCCGCTCCAGCAAGTTCTGGGGTGCCGGAGCGGCCAGGAGTTCCCTGGCCTGGGTGCGCAGATGAAACTGCACCTCCGGGTGGCCCAAAGCCAGCCCCCGCACCGTCTCCACGATATAGGCCTGCTCTGTCTCCGGACTTTTCAAAAATTTTCGGCGGGCCGGAGTATTGTAGTACAGATCCTCCACAGTTACCTGGGTGCCTACCGGCGCCGCCCAGGTGGAAACCTCCTCCACTTCCCCGCCCCTGACCACCACCCGGCAGGCCGCGGCCTCTGCCGCGGTGCGGGTGACGAGTTCCAGCCGAGAGACCGCGGCGATGCTGGGCAGCGCCTCCCCCCGGAATCCCAGGGTGGTGATGCAAAGCAGATCCTCCTCGGTCCGGATTTTGCTGGTAGCGTGGCGCTGCAGGCTTAAGGGGGCTTCCTCCCGGGTCATGCCACCACCGTCGTCCGCTACCCGGATGCGGCGGCAGCCCCCCTGCTCAATCTCCACACTGATCCGACGCGCCCCGGCGTCCAGGGAGTTTTCAATGAGCTCCTTGACTACCGCCGCCGGACGAGTGATTACCTCCCCCGCGGCGATTTGCGAAGCAATTTGGGGCGTTAAAACCCGGATGCCTCCCACTGATACCCCTTGCCTTACCGGTGCGCTTGGTTTATGATTTTTCTGCCAAGGAGGGCTGTGACCCGGTTCTTCTTGACGCTCCCCGCCGGTCAGGTTCTGGCCTTCTTCAGGCCGGCGGGGCTTTTCTTCCGTCCCGCGGCAAGCCTGCAGCAAAAGTTATATGAAGCTATCAGACGGCCAATAAATGGCCGTGACTAAACTAAATAAGGACTATACCAAAAAAACCCGCACCGAGGGAGGCCCTGAACGTGGCCCGCACCAAAGATTCGTCCCCGGCCCTGACTCCCAAAGAGGAGTTGGCCCTCAAGGTGGCCAAGGAAATCGTGGTCAAATTCATCGAGGTGGGCCGTCTGTCGCCAGCCTCCTTTCCTGACACCTTTAAAATGGTAATCGACACGGTACGGCAATCTCTTGAGGAGCAGTAACCCCCGTCCCACCAGCAGGCACCCCCCGGACGCCTGCGGCTTAAGACCACGGGTCAGGGAAATTCCCGGCGGTTGAGGTTTATTTCATGCCTTGCCAGGTTATGCCTATCACTTCTTGCAGGATAAAGGAGGAGAGGTGCAACGAGCTCACGGCCGGCAACCGGATGCCCTGAGACCGGTGGACATTGTGCCGAATTATCTGGA
>JAFDHU010000228.1 GCA_019308625.1 Deltaproteobacteria bacterium | reverse complement strand
CGCCTGGGTACCTGCAGCCTGGCAGCGCTCCACCCCCAGGGCCTGCATCTCCTCTACAAAGCGGGCCAGGACCGCCAGAGTACGGTCCACGGCCTCCGGAGCCAGCCGGCCGGTGTCGGCCAGCCCCTGCCCCAGCCTGGTGATTTCCCGGCAGTGCCTGACCACGGTGAACTCGCCGGGGCCGGTGACTTCGGCCACGGCCAAGCGCACCGTCAGACTCCCCAAGTCAATGGCTGCCAAGCGTTTCATGTTATCGGGCGCGGCACGACGAGGGGCCAGGTTTTTTTTCAGTCCACCAACTCATAAACATCCGGCAGGGTCCGCATCTTTTCAGCGCAGTCCAGACCGTAGCCCACCAAAAACCCCTTTTCCACCACAAAACCCACGTAATCCAGGGGCACATTCACGGCCCGGCGCTCCTTTTTGTCTATGAGACAGCAGAATTTCAGGGACAGAGGGTTCCGGCCGGCCAAGTGCTGCCGCAAAAAGTACAAAGTATAGCCAATGTCCACAATGTCCTCCACTACCAGCACATGGCGGCCTTCCAGGGGCAACTCCACGTCCTTGGTGACCCTCACCTCGCCCGAGGAGGTGGTGCCGTCGCCATAGCTCATGAGGCGCACAAAATCTATTTCTACGGGAAAATCCAGGGCCCGCACCAAGTCGGCCAGAAAAATAAAGGCCCCCTTGAGAATCCCCACCAGCACCGGTTCCTTGCCGCGGTAGTCCTGACTGATCTGCGCCGCCAGCTCCTTGACCCGCCGGGCAATATCCTCTCGGGAAATGAGCAGTCGTTTGGTCTCTTTCATTCTTTACCCCTTGCCTGGTTCAAGATAAAAAAAAGCCGCAAGCCTTGTCAAATTTGAAATTTTTACCATAGATGCCCGAAAAAAGCCTGGTTAAAAGGCCGGTTTTTTTCTTCCGCCCGGGAACTCCGGCCCAGACAGGGTTTTCGACGGCCCCCGGAGGCGGCGCGCCACCCTCCGGGAAGCCCGAACTTGAATTCCGCGGCGAAACGCGTTAAGACTTTCCTCAAATCTTTTCTTTTATGGACGGACATGGGCGACTCGGCAAAGACCCGGGAATGGCTCAAGGTGGCCCGGGCGGTGCTGGAGGCGGAGTCCCAGGCCATCCGCCAGGTGGCGGCCCGCCTGGACGACAACCTGAGCCGCGCGGTGCAAATAATCCTGGAACACCGGGGCAAAGTGGTGGTCAGCGGCATCGGCAAATCGGGCCATATCGGCCACAAGCTGGCTGCCACCCTCTCCAGCACCGGCACCCCGGCGGTTTTTCTGCACGCCGCCGAGGCGGTGCACGGTGATCTGGGCATCTACACCCCGGGCGATCCCAGCATCCTGATTTCCAAAAGCGGGGCCACCGCCGAGCTGCTGCGCCTGGTGCCGGTGCTCCGGCAGTTCCAGTCGCCTCTGATCGCCATTGTGGGCAACCTGAGCTCGCCTCTGGCCAGCCAGGCGGATGTGGTGCTGGATGCCCGGGTGGAGCGGGAGGCCGACCATCTGAACCTGGCGCCCACCTGCAGCTCCACCGCGGCCCTGGCCATCGGCGACGCCTTGGCCGTGGCCCTGATGTATGCCCGCCGGTTCTCTCCCAGGGATTTCGCCCAGTTTCACCCGGCCGGGCAACTGGGCCGGACCCTGTGGCTGCGGGTGGCGGACGTGATGCACCAGGAACAGGCGGTGGCCTGGGTGGCCCCGGACACCCCCCTGCGCCAGGTGATCATCGCCATGACCGAGCGACCCCTGGGCGCCGCCTGCGTGGTGGATCACAGCCGCCGATTGCTGGGCATCATCACCGACGGCGACCTGCGCCGCTCCCTGCTGACTTATGAGAATATCAGCACGGTGCAGGCCCGGGACATCATGACCAAAACGCCGGTGACTGTGGCGCCCGAGGCCAGCCTCAAGGACGCCGCCCGCCTCATGGAAGACCGCCCCTCCCAGATTTCCGTCCTGCCGGTGGTGGAACCCGCCACCCTGAAATGCCTGGGCCTTATCCGCATCCACGACATCTACCAGCCGGAGCTGATCTGAGGCTGGTTTGCCTTCAGACAGTGGGGCTTCCGGCCCCAGGGCGCTGTCGAGATGGACCTTAAGGCCCCGAAACTCCTGCGCTCTGCCTCTCAGGATTGGTAATTTGAGGAATTTTCCGGTAACTTATTACCCGGAGCCTAAAACTGATTGGTTTCCTGTCATTCTGAGGCCCCCCAGGGGTCGAAGCATTCAGACCCTTCTCCGGCTCGGGCTAACCAATTGAATTCCCTTTTCGCTCCTATTAAGATTTCTTATGCCCAGGTTGCGTTCCATTTTGCTTGTCCTCCTGATGATTCTCCTGGCCGGCACCTTTGCGGTCTGGCGGCTCCTGCAGGCTGATTTTTTCTGGAGGTGGGCCGGCACCCGTCTGGCGGCCGCGGTGCAGGAGCGCCTAAACGGCACCTTGACCGTCAAGGAAATCCAGGGGAATCCCATCAATGGGCTCATCTTCCGAGAAGTGGCGTTGTCCTCGCCGCAGGGGGAGGTTCTCCACCTAAAAAGCCTGGAAATCCGCCTCTCCCTGTGGTCGGTGATCAAGCTCAGCCCGGTAATCGGCAAACTGGCCGTAATGGAGCCCCGCCTTACCCTGGTGCAGGGCGCAGACGGCCGCTGGAATGTGAGCCGCTTAGCGCGGGCCGGCGAAAAACCGGCGCCCCCAAAGGCTTATGGAGGCATATCCCTGCCGCTTAGGGCCGTCAGCTTGCAGCAGCTTCTCGTGGTGGACGGCCAAATCACCCTCACCCGGGCAGGCCAGTCCACCAGCTTCCGCAATCTGGATTTGAACCTGGCCGTGCACGTGGCTCGCCCCTTTTCGCCCCGGATGACTGTGGAGATTTCCCGGGGCTGGGCCGCGGTCACCACTTCTCAGGGGCGCTATGCCCTGGAAGTCCGTCTCAAGGCGGGGAAAAAGCGGCTCCAATTATCGGCCCTCAGTCTACAGAAAGACCAGGAGCGCCTCCTGACTGTGGCGGGAGAGGCGGAGCTAGCCCCTCATCCGGGAAGCCTCAGCTTCCAGGGCCAACTGGGGCCGGTCAGGGGTCGAACCCTCAGACAGTTTTGGCATAAGTGGCCTGAGGACTGGGATTGCCGCGGCACCCTGCAGGTCAGGGGCACC
>JAFDHU010000227.1 GCA_019308625.1 Deltaproteobacteria bacterium | reverse complement strand
ATGCCCAGCACTGTGTATTTCATGGACCTGCGTGCCAGCCTCAAGGAAACCAACTTCCAGAAGTTTCAGAAGCTGCTCAAGGCCGTGGATGTGAAAAGCATCATCCGGCGTAAGAAGAAGCGGCCCCTGATTGCGGTCAAGCTGCATTTCGGGGAAAAGGGCAACACCAGCTACATCCGCCCCAATTTTGTGCGCCTAGTGGTGGACGAGCTCTGGGACGGCGGGGCCAACCCCTTCCTCACCGACAGCAACACCCTGTATCTGGGTACCCGCCTGGAGGCGGTGAGCCACCTTACCACCGCCCTTGAAAACGGCTTTGCCTATGCTGTAACCCGGGCCCCCATCATCATCGCCGACGGGCTCACCGGCAAAAGCGAAGTGGAAGTGGAAATCAATAAAGAGCAGTTCCAGCGGGTCTATCTGGCCCAGGGCCTGTATGAGGCCGAAGGCATGGTGGTCATGAGTCACTTCAAGGGCCATGAGATGGCGGGCTTCGGCGGCGCCCTGAAAAATCTGGGCATGGGCGGGGCCTCCCGCAAGGGCAAGCTGGCCCAGCACAGCAACATCAGCCCGGTGGTGGCAGAAAAGAAATGTACCGGCTGCGGCGACTGCGTGGCGGTGTGCCCGGCGGAAGCCATCCACATCAACCCGGAGACGGAAAAGGCGGTGATTGACCCCAAAAAGTGCGTGGGCTGCGCCGAATGCATCGCCACCTGCCCCTACGGCAACATTCAGATCCAGTGGAATGAGGCCATCCCGGTGTTTCTCAAAAAAATGATGGAATACGCCTACGCAGTGATGCTCAACAAAAAGGAGCGGGCCCTGTTCATCAACTTCATCACCCAAGTGTCCCCGGCCTGCGACTGCTACGGCTTCAACGACTTTCCCATCGTGGGGGACATCGGCATTCTGGCCTCCGCCGACCCGGTGGCCATTGACCAGGCCTGCGCCGATCTGGTGAACCAGAGCCCGGGGTTGCCCGGTTCGGCCCTGAAGGACCTCGCCCCCGGCAGCGACAAGTTCCGGGACCTCTACCCCCAGATAGACTGGCCCCTGCAACTGGAATACGCCGAAAAGCTGGGCCTGGGAACCCGGCAGTATGAATTGGTGAAAATTTAGGAAGCCCGGGGCCTCAGGGCGTTGTCCCCGTTCCCCCGCTCAGGAAGAAAAGTCCGGGGCAGGTGCCCAATCCTCCCGGCCTGAAATCTGGAGGTCTCCATGCTCCCCATCGGCCCCTTGATGACCGAACATCGCCTGATTGAAAGAATGATTGCCTTAATCCGCCAGGATCTGGACCGCATCCAGAGCAATGTCGCGGTGGACCCGGAGTTTGCCTTTGTGGACCCGGTCTTTATTGACACCGCGGTGGATTTCCTGCGCACCTACGCCGACCGCTGCCATCACGGCAAGGAGGAGGATATCCTGTTTGCCGAACTGGAGAAAAAGGACCTTGCCCCCGAGCACCGACGCCTCATGGAGGAGCTTAAGGAGGAGCACCGCCTCGGCCGGGCCGCCACCCGGGCCCTGGTGGAGGCCAAGGAAAGCCATCTGCGGGAGGAGGCAGGGTCCCTGGAGCGCCTCCTCACCCACCTTAATACCCTGACCGAACTCTACCCCCGGCATATTGAAAAGGAAGATCAGCAGTTTTTCCTGCCCTGCATGGAGTATTTCAGCCAGGCGGAAAAAGACGACTTGCTGGCCCGGATGCATGAATTTGACCGCCGGATGATCCACGAAAAATACCGCCAGATAGTGGAAGGGATAGAGACCCGCCGGGCCTGTCCAGTGTAGGGTTTTTGTGGGGGAGGGGGCCAGGGAGCACAGCCCCCTGCCCCCTCCCCCCACACCCCCTCCCCCAACCCCATAACTGAAAATCAAGGCCGGAGGACTGGACCTCCGGCCTCAAAGGCTTCAAAACCCGGGAACCGGCTCAGGCTTCACTTCAATTTCAGGAGATTCATATAAAATCCGGCGTGTCGCGGCTTTGGGGGAATCTCTCCTTCACCTTGTCCCTGTCGGGCCAAGTGAGCTGATCCCTCCCGGCCGAGGTTCTCTCTCCTTGATTCTGGCACTCTGACCTTACGGTTCTGCAGGAGCTGGGGAGGATTTTGCCGCCCGAATCTGCTATAACAACAACCATGGAGAAAGGCAAAGTTTATCTGGTGGGCGCCGGCCCCGGCGATCCTGGCCTTATTACTGTGAAGGGCTTGCAACTCCTGCACCGGGCCGAGGTCATCATCTATGACCAGCTGGCCAGCCCTGACCTCCTTACAGCCGCCCGGCCCGAGGCCCAGCTCATCTATGTGGGCAAGAAGGCCGGGGCCCATGCCCTGCCCCAGGAGGACATCAACCGGCTCCTCATAGACAAGGCCCGGGAGGGCAAGACGGTGGTGCGGCTGAAGGGCGGCGACCCCTTCGTGTTCGGCCGCGGCGGCGAGGAGGCCGAGGCCCTGGCCGCGGCCGGCATCCCCTTTGAGGTGGTGCCTGGGGTCACCGCGGCGGTGGCCGTGCCGGCCTGCGCCGGTATACCCGTAACCCACCGAGGGCTGGCCTCCCTGGTGACCCTGGTCACCGGCCATGAGGACCCCGCCAAGCCTGAAAGCGCCATCCCCTGGGACATCCTGGCCCGAACCCAGGGCACTCTGGTCTTTCTGATGGGAGTGAAAAATCTGGCGGAAAACTGCCGGCGCCTGTTGGAGGGAGGCCGGGCTCCCCACACTCCGGCCGCGGTGATTCAGTCCGGCACCCTTCCAGACCAGCGCACCGTCACCGGCACCCTGGCGGATATCGCCGCCAAGGCCCGGGAGGCGGACCTCCGCCCGCCGGCGGTGCTGGTGGTGGGTGAGGTGGTGGCCCTGCGGGAGCGCCTCAATTGGTGGGAAACCCGGCCTCTGTGGGGCAGGGTGGCTGTGGTCACCCGCACCCGGGAGCAGGCCAGCGCCCTGGTGGAGCTCCTGGCCGAAGCCGGGGCCCGCTGCCTGGAGGTGCCCACCCTGGAAATCCTCCCGCCCGAGGACTTCTCCCCCCTGGATGCGGCTCTGGAGCGGCTGCCCGAATATGACTGGATTATTTTCACCAGCGCCAACGGGGTCAAGGCCTTTATGGCCCGCCTGTTTGACCGGAAGCTGGATGTCCGGGCCCTGGGGCAGGCCAAGCTGGCGGCCATCGGC
>JAFDHU010000226.1 GCA_019308625.1 Deltaproteobacteria bacterium | reverse complement strand
ATGAGTTCGCCCCGGGTGGAAAAGTCAATGCCGTAGAAGCAGGGAAAGCGCGACGGCGGGCAGGACACCAGCAGGCTCACCTCCCGGGCTCCGGCCTCCCTTAAGGACTTGATGCGGGAGCGGGTGGTGGTGCCCCGGATGATGGAGTCCTCCACCACGATGACCCGCCTGCCCTTAAGCAGCTCTTTGACCGGGTTGAGCTTGATGCGCACGGTGAAGTCCCGCATGACCTGGGAGGGCTGGATGAAGGTGCGGCCCACATAGTGGTTGCGGATGACCCCCATCTCAAAGGGGATGCCCCGGGCCGCAGCGTAGCCCAGCGCGGCGTAGGTGCCGGAGTCCGGAAAGGGCATGACCAGGTCGGCGTCCAAGGGGTGCTCCCGGGCCAAGGCGGCGCCCAAGCGCTTGCGCACCTGGTAGACGCTCTGGCCGTAGATGTGGGAGTCGGGCCGGGCAAAATAGATGAACTCAAAGATGCAGTGCCGGGGCGGCACCGGCTCAAAGGGCTTGTGGGAGTGCAGGCCGTGTTTGTCCAGGACGATGATTTCGCCGGGCTCCACCTCCCGCCAATAGTCGGCCTGGATCAGGTCCAGGGCGCAGGTCTCCGAGGCCACCACCCAGGCGCCGTTGAGCTGACCCAGACACAGGGGCCGGAACCCGTGGGGGTCCCGGGCGGCGATGACCTGGTCCTGGGTGAGGAGCACCAGGGAATAGGAGCCCTGCACCTGGTCTAAGGCGGCGCACAGCGAACCCAGAAGGTCGGCGCCCCAGTGCCGGGCCATGAGGTGGACGATGACCTCGGTGTCCATGGTGGATTGGAAAATGGAGCCGTCCTCCTCCAGGCGCTGGCGGATCTGGCGGGCGTTGGTCAGGGTGCCGTTGTGGGCGATGGCGATGGTATGGCCGCCGTGCTGCACCACGAAGGGCTGGACGTTGATCAGCAGGGTGCTGCCGGTGGTGGAGTAGCGCACATGGCCGATGGCCAAATGCCCCGGCAGGCGCTCCAGGGCCTCCGGCGAAAAGACCTCGGACACCAGCCCCAAGGCCCGGTGGGTGCGGACCCGGCAGCCGTCGGAGGCCACGATACCGCAGGACTCCTGGCCCCGGTGCTGCAGGGCATAAAGGCCGAAGTAGGCCAGCCGGGCGGCGTCCGGGTGGCCATAGACCCCGAAGACGCCGCAATGCTCCCGGGGCCGGTGGGCCCGGGAGGGGTTTTCGGTTTTTGGTTTTCGGTCGTCGGTGGAAGTCATGGGTTGTCCGGTGAGGAAACTTCCTGGCGGAGAGGTTTATCAATTTAAGTTTATGCTATTTTCGGAAAAAAATCACAATAAATATGGTGTCGGCTCCCAAACACGAACACGACCCGCCCCCCTCAAACTCCCCTCCCAACTCCCACATACGGGGTTGGGGGCGGGGGCTTGGGGGAGGGGGCAGGGGGTTGAACCCCCCTGGCCCCCTCTCCCAGGGACTTAAACAATTTTCCTACTGATTAGCGTTTCCTTTTAGTTGCCACAATGAGAACAATTTTTCTCGCAGGTTGGAGGCGATCCTGAAGGCCTGCTGAGCCTCTTCCAAATCGGCGGATTCTCCGGGATACCGGAAGGCCACCGCCGCCCTGGTCAGGAAGCGTAAATCCTCCAGAGCGCAGGACCATTCCGGGCAAACCGGGGCCAGAAGCTGGTGCAGGTAGGCGAGGTCATGGGTTTTGGGGGGAGTAACCTCCAAGCTTATCAAAAGGCCTTTCATCAACTTTTCCACACATTGCTGGGCATGGAAGCAGACCGCGTCATAATTAGGTTCCTCCAACGCGGCCAGTTCCCGGCGGGCGGTGGCGAAGTCCTTTTCAGCTTTGGCAAACCATTCTTTAACTGTGGCGTTCATACAATACCTTGCCGTGGTCCAGGGCTTCGCGGATCAGGGGGTCGCCTTCCCGGTAGCGGCGGGCGGTGTCCTCCGGCGTCCGGGCCAGGAGATCGATGGGGAACTTCGGATCGGTGCGGTTCAGGATTTCCAGGGACATGCAGAGATTTTTGCCTTTGAAAGGAAGGATCACCAGCAGGTCCACGTCGGAGTCCGGCGTGGGCCTGCCCCGGGCGTAGGAGCCGAACAGGATGACGCGCTCGGGCTGAAATTCCGCTACGATACGGCGGCAGAGGTCGCGGATGGCAGTCTCGTCAACCATGGCTAACCATGCGGATTCACGTTACAGTTTACTAATGGCTCAGGTGGCAAAAGCGTTCTCAAACGTGTGAGGTTTATCAAATACCTTCCGAGGTGAAATTTCTATACATAAAAGCAAACCGTCTACTATTTTCCAAATAAGTAACCTTTTTCCCGGACTTACAATGTCTGTATGATCTATTTTGCCAAAGGTTTTTTCATTTTCATTGGGATGTAACGCGCAGTGTATATAATTAGGGAAAAAATCAATCAAGTTTGAAGGCTCATCAATATAACGCCATAGTAGAACAAATTTATAACCATTAAGTAGAGAAAGAGAACATAATAAACCACTATTCGGAGAGTTTAATCTAATGCCAAAAGGCTCTTCAATATTAGCTAGAAACACCCCGACTGAAACCATTCTTTCTCCGGCAGGATTGTTTATCCATAGTATCTCTTTTTTTGATAATGATTCCATTTCAATAGGTAAGTCCAAGTGAGAAGTAGGAAACCACAAATCGAGAAGATGGATGAGCTGGTTCTTCCTAATATTCTTTTCTCTTCTCCATTTATAAAAATGTCTTGACTCGCCTTTCCAGGTTAGGTCTGATAAAGATTTTCTTACTTCTTGTGTTAACCCTACATGACATTCTCCACTCTCATGAAAGCTGGCTTTATATTGGTTTGCTAAATATCCGATCGTGAGAAAAGCATCATTCTTGTTTACCCAAGCTCTCCAAATGGAAGAAAAATTACCATGATCATCTTTTACACCAAAACGGCAAATTTTCTCTTTTTTCCTCATGATTATAGCTTCTAAAATTTTGGCAATGGCTCATATTAAAAAGTGAAAATAAAAACCTAAAATTTATATCAAGGATCACTGCTGTCCGGTAAGGATTTTGCATAGGGTTAGCTGGTGGCCTGCAGAGGAAACAGAAGCAGTTGCGGGGGTGGCGCTTTGGCGCCAGGATTCAGCATCCCCCAGAGGTCACAGCGTTCCATCAGCATG
>JAFDHU010000225.1 GCA_019308625.1 Deltaproteobacteria bacterium | reverse complement strand
CAGGAGGTGGCCCGGGCGCGGATTCTGCGGCTCATGCCCGAGTTCATCTTCCTGCCGGATGACACCTGGGAGCGGGCCGAACGGCTGGAGCGGCTGTTGCAGCAGACCAAGGGGGAGGAGACTTAGCGGTTTCCGGAGAAACCGGAGTTCATTAACCGTGTCCGAAGGAGGGAAATTGCCAGGGCCTGGCATAAGAACCGGGAGGAAATGATGCAGGCGGGCCAGTGCTTTGGGTGTGCAAAAAATCATGTCTGGTGTTGACGGCCTTCTGCTTCTGGACAAGCCGGCGGGCCCCACCTCCTTTGAGGTGGTGCGGCGGGTGCGGCGGTGGCTTAAGGTCCGCAAGGTGGGGCACCTGGGGACCCTGGACCCCTTTGCCACCGGGCTCCTGCCCCTGGCCCTGGGGGAGGCCACCAAGCTCTCACCCTTCCTGATGGAGGCGGACAAAACCTACCTGGCGGTGGTGAAGCTGGGAGAAGAGACCGACACCCAGGACCTGACCGGCCGGGTGGTGGCCAAATCCGACCGCCTCCCGGAGCCCCGGGAGGTCATCCGGGCCGCGGCCCGGTTCGTGGGGGAAATAGAGCAGACCCCCCCGCTGTATTCCGCGGTGCACTATCAGGGCCAGCGTCTCTACAAGCTGGCTCGGCAGGGGCTGGCGGTGGCGCCGCCGCCCCGGCGGGTGGTGATTCACTGCCTGGAGGTCCAGGACATCGCCTTGCCGGAGGTCACCCTGCTGGTGGTCTGCGGCAAGGGCACTTATATCCGCACCCTGGCCGCGGATCTGGGGCGGGCCCTGGGGTGCGGGGCGCATCTCAAGGCCCTGCGGCGCTTGGCGGTGGGGCCCTTCCGGGTGGAGGAGGCCCTGCCCCTTGCTGACCTGGAATTTTTAAGCCGGGAGGAGTTGGCCCAACGGCTTATTCCCCTGGCCGACTGCCTGCCCGGCCTCAAGCCTGTGGCCGTGGCCGCCGGGGAAGCGGAGCGCCTGAGCCGGGGCCAGGCAGTGCCGGTGCAGGCCAACGGCCTGGCCGAGGGCGAGCTGGTACGGGTGCTGGAGGAGGGGCGCCTGCTGGCCGTGGCCGCGGTGCAGGCCGGAGAACGGCAGACCCTGCTGGCGCCCAAGCGGGTGTTTCACCGCGGCCGGCAGCCAGGGGACTCCGACCGGCCCCCTGCCTAGAGCCGGCTCAGTCGGAGGAAGGACCCGCAGAGGCCGTGAAGCTGTTTTTACCTCGGCGGCGGGTTGCGGTGCGGCGGGCCTGAACTTTTCCACACGGATCTGCTGCCGCCGGAACCTGAACAAAAGATTGATACGAAAATCGCCCCAAGGGGTTGCGACACCTTGAGATTTGAGCCTTAGAGAAAAGAGGAGGACAAAAGTGGCACTTGACGCAGAACAGAAGAAGGAAATCATTGATCGCTTCCGGCTGCATGAGTCTGATACCGGCTCGCCGGAAGTGCAGGTGGCCATTTTAAGTGAGCGGATCAACTACCTGACCGATCACTTCAAGACGCACGCCAAAGACCATCATTCCCGACGCGGTTTGATCAAGTTGGTGGGACAGCGGCGACGGCTCCTGAATTACCTGAAGCGAAAAGACATTGACCGGTATCGTGCCCTGATCGAACAGTTGGGTCTGAGGAAGTAGGAGGGACGACAACTTACATGTCTACCAAGTATACTATTGAAATAGGCGGGCGCGACCTCAGCTTTGAGGTGGGCAAAATGGCCGGCCAGGCCAACGGCGCCGTGCTGGTGCGCTACGGCGAGGGCGCGGTGCTGGTCACCGCGGTGATGAGCGACCGTCCTCGGGAGGGCGTGGACTTTTTGCCCCTGACCTGCGACTATCTGGAAATGGCCTATGCCGCCGGCCGGATTCCCGGAGGCTTTTTCCGGCGGGAGATCGGCCGGCCCAGCGAGAAGGAAACCCTGACCTCCCGGTTGATTGACCGCCCCCTGCGGCCCCTGTTCCCTCCGGGCATCAGCCACGATATTCAGATCATCGCCACGGTGCTCTCCGGAGACCTGGAGGTGGACTCGGATATCCCGGCCCTGTGCGGCGCGGCCGCGGCCCTGGAGATTTCCGACATACCCTTCAACGGGCCGGTGGCCGCGGTGCGGGTGGCCAAGTTGGGCCAGGAGTTCATCCTCAACCCCACCAACGCCCAGATAAAAGAAAGCCGCCTCAGCTTTATTGTGGCCGGTGCGCCCCAGGGGCTGGTGATGGTGGAAGGCGACGCCCGCATGGCCCGGGAAGAGGAGGTCCTGGAGGCCCTGTTTTACGCCCAGGAGCGCCTGCAGCCCCTGCTGGCCCTGATTAAGCAGATGGGCCAGGAAGTGGGCCGCCCCAAACAGCCGCCGCCGGAGCCCCCGGACTATGGGGATTTGCCCCAGCGGGTGGCCGACCTGGCGGAGGAGCGCCTGCTGGACGCGGTGACCCGTCGGGAAAAACAGGCCCGTCGGGAGGCGCTGGACAAATTAAGGCAGGAAGTGCTGGCCAGTCTGGCGGAAGAGTACCAGGGCCGGGAAAAGGAGGTGTTGAAGGTCCTGGGAGAGCTGCAGAAAAAAATCGTGCGGGACCTGGTGCTGAAGGAAAAGCGCCGTCTGGACGGCCGGGGCTTTGCTGACATCCGCCCGGTGTCCTGCGAAATCAACCTGCTGTCCCGGACCCACGGCTCGGCCCTGTTCACCCGGGGGGAGACCCAGGCCCTGGCGGTGGCCACCCTGGGGACGCCTTCCGATGAGCAGCGCATTGAAAGCCTGTTCGGGGAGACCTTCAAGTCCTTCATGCTGCACTACAACTTTCCGCCCTACTCGGTGGGCGAAACCCGATTTCTGCGGGGGCCGGGCCGCCGGGAAATCGGGCATGGCGTCCTGGCGGAACGGGCCATCGCACCGGTGTTGCCGCCCGCGGAAGAATTCCCCTACACCATCCGGGTGGTCTCGGAAATCCTGTCCAGCAACGGCTCTTCCTCCATGGCCACGGTCTGCGGCGCCTCCCTGGCCCTCATGGACGCCGGGGTGCCCATCAAGGCCCCGGTGGCCGGGGTGGCCATGGGTCTGATCAAGGAGGGGGAGGAAGTGGCGGTGCTCACCGACATCCTGGGGGATGAGGACGCCCTGGGCGATATGGACTTCAAGGTGGCCGGCACTGAAGAAGGCATCACCGCCCTGCAGATGGACATCAAGATGACCGGCCTGACCCCGGAA
>JAFDHU010000224.1 GCA_019308625.1 Deltaproteobacteria bacterium | reverse complement strand
GGATATCTTTTTTTCGGCGCTCCTAACGAGCGCTCCACGGCAGTCCCTCCCCGGGACTTCTATCTATATTTCATTCAGCCTTTTGATGTGCCGCATTTTAAAGATGAGAAGAAATCAGACGAACTCTTCCTGCGCCTGACAAACACCGATGAGTCTTTTCAGAACTCCCTTAAGAACTACGCCGCGGCCTTAGACCTGGCATCCACCGCCTCAGGACACGCCAAGTCCATCTATGAATCCAAGGCCTCCAACTTCCTTAGGGACTTAGTTCAGTGGCTGCAAAAGAACATGACGACGGCGTTTGAGGTCACCTATCAGGGGCGGACCAAGATGCTGACCGAGTGGGCTAAGGGTAAGTCGATCCGTGAGCTTTCCGGCATCGCCTCCCATGAGCGCATCAACTTCCGCGACCTGGTAAACACCATCGCCGGCATCTGTCTTGGACCCCATTTCCAGGATCAGGCCCCTGATTATCCCTGTTTCTCCCTACTCATTACTGGAGCCAACCGGGCCCAGGCGGCCCAGGACGCCCTGCGAGCCATCGCCGGGCAAAACCGGACCAAGCAAGCCACCGCGATATTGGATGCCCTGGAGCTGCTGGACGGTGACCGGCTTGATCCTTATCGGTCCAAATATGCCGAACACATCCTTGAGATAATGAAAAAGAAGGGCCACGGGCAGGTGGTCAACCGTTCGGAGCTGATCCAGGACGTCTTCGGGGTGGAATATCTGGCTCCCCAGACCTTGCGTCTGGAACCAGAATTGGCCGTAGTGGTCATGGCGGCGCTGGTTTATTCCGGCGAGCTGGTGCTGGCCATTCCCGGAAAAAAGTTCGATGCCACCGGTCTTAGTCAATTGGCAGGGACCAGCATAGATGAGTTGATCCAATTCAAGCATATTGAGCGACCCAAAGACTGGAACTTGCCAGCTCTCAAGGCCCTGTTTGAATTGCTGGACTTGGCTCCGGGTCTGGCTCAGGAAGTCACCCAGATGAAAGAAGGACCGGTCCAGCAGCTTCAAAAAGCCGTCATGGCCAAGGTGGAAAGGCTGGTGCTTGCCCAGCAGAATCTACAAACCGGCCTGTACTTCTGGGGCCGCGAATTGCTCCCCGCAGACGAAATCCAAAAGTTGCGCTCTAAGCTGGATGAGACCAAGACCTTCCTGGAATCACTGCAAGCCTACAACTCACCCGGCAAACTTAAGAACTTGCGCTACGAGGCCCAGGAGATCAGTGGTCATCAAACCGGGCTCCAGATGTTGGCGGAAATCGAGTCCTTACAGGCATTGGTGACCGACCTGGGAACTATGGCCGCTTATCTTGCCACCGCCGAGGCGGTCTTACCCGCCGACCATGAATTGATTGGCAAGATAAAGGCGGCCCGGGAGGAGATTACTGGTCAGATCAGCGATCCAGCTAAGCGAGGCGCCCCGGCCTTCCGTCAAGAGACTCAGCGCAGATTAACCGATCTTAAGAAAGCCTATGTCATTGAGTATCTTAGACTACACACCCGGGCGCGCCTGGGCGTCAATGCAGACCAGCACAAGGTTCAACTCATGGGGGATGACCGTCTCAAGATTTTGCAAAAACTCTCCGCTATCGACCTCATGCCCCGGCAGCACTTGATCGATTTCCGGAACCGGCTGGCCGGCCTGAAGAGCTGCTTTGCTCTCACTGAATCAGAGCTGGCTGCTTCGCCAGTATGCCCTCATTGTGGCTATAGACCTACCGCCGAGACATCCCAGGCCCCAGCCGGGGCAGTGCTTGACAGCCTGGACGGGGAATTGGACAAGTTAGTAGAGAATTGGACCCAGACCCTGCTCGCCAATCTGGAAGACCCCACCACCCAAAGCAACCTGGGCCTGCTTAAGCCTGAACGCCGCAAGTTAGTGGATAACTTTATCAAGAGGCGATCACTGCCTGATACACTGGACCAGGAATTTATCCTGGCCTTAAAAGAGGTTCTCTCCGGGCTGCTCAAGGTCGAGATCAAGACCGCCGATCTCCGGGCCGCCCTGCTCACCGGCGGCTCTCCAGTCACCCCCTCGGAGATGCGGAAACGCTTTGAGGACTACCTGGAAGAAATCATCCGGGGGAAGGAACCCGGCAAGGTGAGAATTGTCTTAGAATGAAGGAGATATTATGAGTCGCATCGCTTTTGATGTGCCGGAAGAAAGTATCCTGGCCCTGAAGTTGACCCCGGAATCCATGGCCGCCGAACTGCGCATGGCGGCAGCCGTGAAGTTGTTTGAATTGGGCCGGATATCCTCAGGCGCGGCGGCCCGATTGGCAGGAGTGCCGCGAGTGGTGTTTCTCTCCCGACTGGCTGATTATGGGGTGGACACCTTTAAGCTGAACGAAGAGGAACTTGCCCGGGAGACGCCCCTTGCCTGAAATAATATGCAACACTTCTCCCCTCCAATACCTGCACCAGATAGGATTACTCCAACTTTTGCCCAAGATGGTCGGGAGAATCATTATCCCTGCGGCAGTCCAGGAGGAATTGGACCAGGGGAGGCGCTTGGGAATCGATCTGCCTGATATCGATACATTGCCTTGGCTGGCAATACGTCAACCCCTCAGTGTGGCGGCCTTGCCCCTGGTGACGGATTTGGGACCGGGAGAGACTCAGGTATTGGCCTTGGCCTTGGAAACACCTGACACGGTGGCGCTTATCGACGATGCCTTGGCCAGACGCATTGCTGAAACCTTGGGAATCAAGCTCACCGGAACGTTGGGAGTGTTGCTGTCCGCCAAACGAGCCGGTTTGCTTCCAGCCGTTGCACCCTTTCTGGATCATCTCCAAGAACTGCGTTTTCGGGTCAGTCCGGCTACCAGGAGTGCCGTCCTCAAACTGGCCGGAGAATGATTTGTTCCTGGTTTCTGGTTTCTGGTTGAGGATGGGATATGGGGGGGATAAAAAGATTTGAGGATATTGAAGCATGGCAAAAGGCCAGAGAATTAACCTGGGCAGTATATGACTGTTCAAAGACCGGTCTTTTTGCCAAGGATTTCGGTCTGCGTGATCAGATAAGGCGCGCCGCAGTTTCCATCATGTCCAATATTGCCGAAGGGTTTGAACGGGGCGGTTCTGCTGATTCTTTCAATTTCTCGCCATTGCCAAAGGCTCCGCCGGAGAAGTTGAAGCCCAGCTCTATGTAGCCCTGGACCAAGGATACATAACAAAAGATGAATTTACTTCCATCTATAAGGTTGGCGGCTTCCACCAAGAAACTTATCGCCGGTTTTATGAATTACCTCAAGCAGTCTAACCTGAGAGGTCAGAAATACAAATGACAACCAGGAACCAGAAACCAGAAACCAGAAACCTCTTCCCCAACCAGGAACCAGATACCAGGAACCAGGAACCGATAGAATGCCTGGGGCTGACCTTCCCCAATGATGCGGCTCGGCGGCAATACTTCCTGGACAAGCTGCGGGAGAAGCTGAAAGACCCGGAGTTCCGCCAGATCGAAGGCTTTCCCATCGGCGCCGACGAGGACATCCTGGCCCTGTCCGATCCGCCCTACTACACCGCCTGCCCC
>JAFDHU010000223.1 GCA_019308625.1 Deltaproteobacteria bacterium | reverse complement strand
TTTCCCACCATGACCGATATACTCCATGTCCTTCCCCTTTCCTCAGGTTTTTCAGTACCTCGGGCTTCCCGGAATTACTTGACAAGGGGTTGAAAACCCTGAGTTTCCGGTTTTTTATAAATTTAAGTGAAAAAATTCACATATATCTACCAGGATTGTAAAATAGACGAAAATGAAAATGATGTCAATAGAAATTTTTCACAAATTTTCGGCCCGCCTACGCCAGCACCTGGGAGTTCACTGTAGGGCCTGCTCGGCCAGAGCCAGGTAGTGCTTGCGGGCCTCCAGCTCATGGGCGATAGCTAGCGCTATGGCCTGTAATGATATCCTGTTCCAGGTTTTATATTGGTGAATTTATACACAAATATCCAAAAAAACAATGACCAGAATCCCTATTTTGTGAAAAAATCTTGGAAGCTCTCCCTCAGGGCGCGAAAATATAGGCAAATCAAGTCATTGTCTCAACCATTTTCCTGAGGAAAAGGAAAGCTAAATGTCTCCGCAGATGGTGGAAATCGTCATTTACGACGCTCCGGCCGCGGGTTCCGGCAGCTGTGCCTGCGGCTGCGGCGGCCACGGCCATGACCATGGCCATGGCCATGACCACCATGACCCCCTGTCGCAGGTGAGCGTGGAACTGCAGGCCAAGGCCTTGGCCCTGACCCTGGAGAAAGATTTTCCCGGCCGGGTGAGGGTGGAATATATTAATGTTCTGAAAGACCCTCAGGGCCCCCGCCTTCCCCAGACCAAGCTGCTGTGCTCTATGGCCTACCCCACTCCCTTGGTTTACCTGAACGGTAAGGGCCGCTTCGCCGGGGCTGTGCCGGTAGAGCGCATCCGGGAAGAGGTGGGAAAACTCCTGACAGGCCAGTGAGCTTCGTGATATCTGAGGAACTCGGCCGGGACTTCCAAAGCCTGGCTTCCACCCAAACACCTTCTGTGTCCAAGGCAGGAGAGGTATTGCGGCCCTCCGGTTCTGCCCCTCGTCCTTTCCGCCCTCTAATCACCCTGCTCACCGATTTCGGTGCCCGTGATCCTTATGTAGCAGCCATGAAAGGGGTAATCCTGGCTGTTAATCCGGAGGCGGAGCTGGTGGATCTCAGCCATGAAGTGCCGCCCCAGGACATCGCCGCGGGGGCGTTTTTTCTGGCGGCCGCGGTGCCCTATTTCCCCCCCGGCACCATACATCTGGCGGTGGTGGATCCCGGCGTGGGCACGGCCCGTCGGGGTCTGGCGGCCAAAGCCGGAGGGCATTTCCTGGTGGGACCGGACAACGGCCTGTTCCATTTGGTGTTCCGGGAAGCCTCCGCCCTGACCGTGGTTTCTCTGGAGAACCCGGCCTATTTCCGGCCGGAGGTCTCACCCACCTTCCACGGCCGGGACATTTTTGCTCCGGTGGCCGCGCACCTGTCTTTGGGAGTGCCTTTGCCGGAGCTGGGACCTCCCTTGAGGGAGCCGGTTCGGCTTCCCTTTCCCGAACCGGTTTTTTCCGACACCCGGGTGGAGGGTCAAATCGTGGCGGTGGACCGCTTCGGCAACCTGGTGAGCAACATCCCCTGGGAGGCCCTGAAGCACTGGCTGACTGGCCGGCCCTTTCGCCTGCATCTCGGCTCCCTGGTTCTGACTAACTTAAGCCGCACCTATGCCGACGCGGCCCCGGGGGAGGCGCTGGCCTTGGTGGGCAGCCACGGCTACCTGGAGATCGCCTGCAACCAGGCCTCGGCCGCTGGAAGCCTGGGTCTGGGGGTGGGGGCCGCGGTGACTATCAGGTGTGACTGAAGCCAGAGGCAGGGGAGCCAGGTTCGGTGGAGAAATCTTTGCTTCAAGGGGTCGGGGCGTGATAATAAGAGTCTGGCTATGAGCGACAACGCCCTTCCGTCCCGTGAAGCCGCGGCCTCCCTGCCCTGGGTGGTGCAGGGGGGCAGGTATCCCCTACTGCTGCTGGGCCTCACCCTTATCCTGGGGCTGGTGACCCTGCTGGCCGCTGGCGTGGGTCCCTATAAAATCGGGTATCTGCATCTTCTGGGGCTGCTGCGGGACTGGCTGGGGGGTGAACCCCTGTCCCAGGCGGATAAGACCGCTTTGGCGGTGTTTTTCCATATCCGGCTGGCCCGGATTCTGCTGGCGGGTCTGGTGGGCATGGGCCTGGCCCTGGCTGGGGCCGCGTTTCAGGGCATTTTGCTCAATCCCCTGGCCGATCCCTTTACCCTGGGGGTGGCCTCCGGCGCGGCCTTCGGGGCCTCCCTGGCCCTCAGCCTGGGGGTGGGCACCGCGCTGTGGGGCTCCCTGGGGCTGGTGCCCTTTTCCGCCTTGGTGGGTGCGGTGGCCGCCCTGGGCCTGGTGCTGGCCCTGGGGGCCGTGGCCGGGGGCTTCCACCACGGCACCCTGATTCTGGCCGGGGTCATTGTCAGCGCCTTCCTTTCCTCCCTGATCAGCCTGATGAAATTTCTCTTTGCGGACAGCCTGTCGGCAATCGTGTTCTGGATTATGGGGAGCTTTTCGGCCCGCACCTGGTCCCACCTGTGGTTCGCCCTGCCTTACATCCTGGCGGGCACCGTCATCCTGGCGTTCTACGCCCGGGAGCTAAACCTTCTGGCCCTGGGCGATGCGCCGGCCCAGCAGCTGGGGCTGGCTGTCCAGCGGGTGCGTCTCATCCTGTTGCTGGCTGCTTCCCTGATTACCGCGGGCGCGGTGGCGGTGTCGGGCATCATCGGCTTTGTGGGGCTCATTGTGCCGCATCTGGTGCGGCTGCTGGTGGGGCCGGACCACCGGCGGCTCCTGCCCGCGTCGGCCTTGGCCGGCGCCGCCCTGCTCATCGCCGCCGACACCCTGGCCCGGGGCCTGATGCCCTTCGGCCAGGAAATCCCTGTGGGGATAATCACCGCCATCCTGGGCGGGCCTTTCTTTTGTTATTTGCTCAAAGTGACCGGGGGCCAAGCCTTGGTGCAGGGGTAGCCGCTCCCGGCCGGTAAGGATTGCCGCGCCAAATGTTGGACGCTGGTTTAGACCCCCAACTTCAGGGGGTGTCTAACTGAGAACGCCTTATGATCAGCGTTGAAAATCTCTGAATTTCTCGGTGGCGGCCGGGGAGTTTGTGGGCCTGTTGGGCCCCAACGGCTGCGGCAAAAGCACCCTGCTGGCCGCCCTGACCGGGCTGTTGCCCCCCAAGGGAGGCCAAGTGTGGTACAACGGCACGCCCCTGAGCCAGTGGCATCCTCAGGCCTTGGCCCGCCAGGTGGCCATCGTGCCCCAGTTCAACTGGATCGGCTTTCCCTTTACCTGCTTTGAGGTGGTGCTGATGGGCCGCTATCCCTATCGCCGTCGCTTCCAGGGGGAGACGCCGGAGGACCTGGAAGCGGCCCGTCGGGCCATGGCGGCCATCGGCATCAGCGACCTGGCCCCCCGCCTTATCACCGGGCCATGGCGGCCATCGGCATCAGCGACCTGGCCCCCCGCCTTATCACCCAAGTCAGCGGCGGCGAACGTCAGTTGGTCATCCTGGCCCGGGCCTTGGCCCAGGCCACGCCCATCCTGTACCTGGATGAGGCCACTGCGCCCCTGGATGTGCGGCGCAAGCTGGAGGTGTTTGATCTGTTGTGCGACCTCAACCGGAGCCGGGGTCTCACGGTGCTGGCGGTGATGCACGACCTTAATCTGGCTACCCAGTACTGCCAGCGTCTGATTTTCCTCAAGGACGGGGGCATTTTCCGGGACGGCGAGGTGGCCTCGGTCTGCGTCCCCGAGGTGCTGGAGGCGGTGTAC
>JAFDHU010000004.1 GCA_019308625.1 Deltaproteobacteria bacterium | reverse complement strand
CAACCGCTCGGCCCGGATTGCCCTGCTGCACTATGCCGACGGGGAGAAGCGCTACATCCTGGCGCCCCTGGAGCTGAAGGTGGGGGATCAGGTCGTCTCCAGCCCCCAGGCGGATATCAAGCCGGGGAACGCCCTCCCCCTCCAGAACATCCCCACCGGCATCCTGGTGCACAATGTGGAGATGAAGCCCGGCAAGGGCGGCCAGTTGGCCCGGGCGGCGGGATCCTACGCCCAGCTCATGGCCAAGGAGGGCAAGTACGCCCATCTGAAGCTGCCTTCCGGCGAGGTCCGCATGGTGCCGCTGAGTTGCAAGGCCACCATCGGCCAGTTGAGCAACGTGGAGCATGAAAATATCTCCCTGGGCAAGGCGGGCCGCAAGCGCTGGCTGGGACAACGGCCCCGCACCCGGGGCGTGGCTATGAACCCGGTGGACCATCCCCTGGGAGGGGGCGAAGGCAAAAGCTCCGGGGGCCGCCACCCCTGCACTCCCTGGGGCAAGCCCACCAAGGGCTATAAAACCCGCAAACCCAAAGACAGCGACCGTTATATCATCAAACGGCGTGGCAAGAGGTAGCAGTCGTGCCCCGTTCGCTCAAGAAGGGACCTTTTGTGGATGCAAGTCTCCTGGCCAAGGTGAGGCGGGCCAGGGAAACCCAGGACCGGCGGCCCATCAAGACCTGGTCCCGGCGGTCCACCATCACCCCGGATTTCATCGGCCTGACCCTGGCGGTGCACAACGGCCGGAAATTCATCCCGGTGTACATCACCGAGAACATGGTGGGGCACAAGCTGGGGGAATTCGCCCCCACCCGCCATTTTGGGGGCCATGCCGGCGACCGCAAAAGCAGGGTGGGCAGGAGATAATTCATGGATATCAAGGCAAGCGCCAGATATGTGCGGATATCGCCCACCAAGCTGCGGCTGGTGGCCCGGCCCCTGAAGGGCAAGAAGGTAGAGGAGGCCCTGTCCCTGCTGCGCTTCCTGCCCCAGAAGGGGGCCCGCCTGGTGAGCAAGGTGGTGGAGTCGGCGGTGGCCAACGCCGAGCAGCGGCCCCAGATAGATGTGGATACCCTGGTGGTGAAAAACATCCTCATTGACGGGGGCCCCACCTTCAAGCGCTACCGGCCCCGGGCCATGGGGCGGGTGAACCGCATTCTCAAGCGCACGAGCCACATTACCGTGGTGCTGACTGAAGGACCGGCAAAACGTTAAGGAGGCGATTTTGGGTCAAAAGGTCCATCCCATCGGTTTCCGCCTGGGCATCTACCGCACCTGGGATTCGGTGTGGTTTGCCAACAAGGGCAATTTTCCGGCCCTGGTCCTGGAGGACCGCCGCATCCGGGAATTCATCAAGAAGGACCCGGAGCTCCGGGGCGCCGGCATTGCCGGGATTGACATCAAGCGGGCGGCCAACAAGCTGACCATCAAGATACACACCTCCCGGCCGGGCATGGTCATCGGCCAGAAGGGCAAAAAGATTGAAGACCTGCGCCGACGCCTGGAGAAGCTGGTGAAGCGGGACCTGGTGATTGACGTCCAGGAGGTGCGCAAACCGGAGGTCAACGCCCAACTGGTGGCGGAAAATGTGGCCCTGCAGCTGGAGCGCCGGGTCTCCTTCCGGCGGGCCATGAAGCGGGCCGTGAGCCAGGCCATGAAATTCGGGGCCAAGGGCATCAAGATCCGGGTCAAGGGCCGGCTGGGCGGGGCAGAAATCGCCCGGCAGGAATGGTACCGGGAAGGCCGGGTGCCTCTGCATACCCTGCGGGCTTACATTGACTACGGCTTTGCCGAGGCCATGACCACCTACGGGGTCATCGGGGTGAAGACCTGGATCTTCCAAGGCGAAATCCTGGGTGAGGAGCGGGTCGGATTATAAATCGGCATCCGCCTGTCATCCTCATCCCTGACCAAGGCAGTCATCTGACTGTAACTGCATAGGAAGACATCATGCTTAGTCCGAAACGCGTCAGACACCGCAAGGTGCAGAAAGGCCGCATGAAAGGCAAGGCCAGCCGGGGCACCACCCTGGCCTTCGGGCACTTCGGTTTGCAGGCCCTGGAGCCGGCCTGGATCACCGCCCAGCAAATTGAGGCGGCCCGGGTGGCCATCACCCGCCACGTCAAGCGGGGGGCCAAAATCTGGATCCGCATCTTCCCGGACAAGCCCTTCACCAAGAAGCCGGCGGAAACCCGCATGGGCAAGGGCAAAGGCAACCCGGAGGGCTGGGTGGCGGTGGTGAAGCCCGGGCGGATTCTCTATGAGATGAGCGGGGTGGACCGGGAGGTGGCCCAGGAGGCCATGCGCCTGGCGGGTCACAAGCTGCCGTGTGCCACCCGGTTTGTAGCCAAAGAGGAAGCGAGGACATAAAGAGGCTATGAAAGCGGCGGATTTACGGGACCTGACCGTGGAGGAGCTGGCCGCCAAGCTCAAGGAAATGTCAGAGGAGCTGTTCAACCTGAAGTTCCAGCATCAAATGAATCAACTGGACAACACCGCCCGTTTGGGGCAGGTGAAGAAGGACATCGCCCGCCTGAAAACGGTGCTTCGGGAAAAAACCGGGAGAGTCTGGTAGCGGGGGAGTGGGACGCGCCATGGAAAACAAGCGCAGACTGCGCAAGACCAGAGTAGGAATCGTGGTCAGTGACAAGATGGACAAGACCGTGGTGGTGGAAGTCAAGCGGCTGGTGGCCCACCCCCTGTACAAGAAGATTATCCGGCGCCGCAAGAAGTTCAAGGCCCACGACCCCCAGAATGCCTGCCGCGTCGGGGACAAGGTGCTCATTGAAGAGACCCGGCCGCTCTCCCGGGACAAGCGTTGGCGGGTCAAGGAGATTCTGGAGAAGGCGGTGTAACCGCCCGGGTTTCCGGAGACGCGTATGGTTCAGGTACACACAAATCTAACGGTGGCGGACAACTCCGGAGCCAAACGGCTCTTTTGCATCCGGGTGCTGGGGGGCACCAGGCGGCGCTACGCCCGGGTGGGGGATGTGATTGTGGTGTCGGTGAAGGAGGCCCTGCCCCATTCCAAGGTGAAAAAGGGGGATGTGATGCGGGCCGTGGTGGTGCGCACCGTCAAGGAGACCCGGCGCCCCGACGGCTCCTACATCAAGTTTGACGACAACAGCGCGGTGCTGATTAATCCGGCGGGCGACCCCATCGGCACCCGGATTTTCGGGCCGGTGGCCCGGGAGCTCAGGGCCAAGCGGTTCATGAAAATCATCTCGCTGGCCCCGGAGGTGCTGTAAGTAATGCCTAAGGCCAGGAAAAAATCCATTGTGCCGGTGCCCATCCGCCTGAAAAAGAATGACCTGGTGGAGGTGCGCTCCGGCCGGGAAAAAGGCAAAACCGGCAAGATCCTCAAGGTAATCCGGGACAAAAACCAGGTGCTGGTGGAAAAGGTGAACATGATCAAGCGGCACACCCGCCCCAGCCCCACCACCGGCCAGGGCGGCATCCTGGAGAAGGAGGCCCCCCTGCATGTGTCCAAGGTGATGCTTATCTGTCCCAAGTGTGCCACCGCCGGGCGCTTCCGGATGACGGTGACTGCGGAAGGCAAAAAGTCCCGGGTCTGCCGCAAGTGTAAGGAACTGATCGATGGCTGAGAAATTCACCCCCCGGCTCTATGAATTTTACCAGCGGGAATGCGTGCCCCGCCTGATGAAGGAATTTGGCTACAAAAGTGTCATGCAGGTCCCGCGTCTGGAGAAGATTGTCATCAACATGGGACTGGGGGAAGCCATCCATAACATCAAGCTGCTGGATTCGGCCAGCGCCGAGTTGGCCGCCATCACCGGCCAGAAGCCGGTGGTCACCCGGGCCCGCCGGTCCATCGCCGCGTTCAAGCTGCGGGAAGGCATGCCCATCGGCTGCATGGTGACCCTGCGCCGGGAGCGGATGTACTTCTTTTTTGACAAGCTGGTAAATGTGGTGCTTCCCCGGGTGCGGGACTTCCGGGGGGTGAGCGACCGTTCCTTTGACGGCCGGGGCAACTACACTCTGGGCATCCGGGAGCAGATCATCTTCCCCGAAATTGACTACGACAAGGTGGATAAAATCAAGGGCATGAACATCACCATCGTGACCACCGCCGAAACCGACGAGGAGGGGAAATATCTCCTGTCGCTTTTGGGCATGCCCTTTAGGAAATAAACTGAACCATAAGCAGGGGATTCGCCCCTGCGGAGACTGGGATGGCCAAGAAATCGCTGATTGCCAAAGCCAAGCGTGAGCCGAAATTCAAGGTCCGGCGCTACAACCGTTGTCCCATCTGCGGCCGGCCCCGGGCCTTTTTACGGCGGTTCGGGGTGTGTCGCATCTGCTTCCGCAACATGGCCTTAAGAGGGGAGATCCCCGGCGTGATCAAATCCAGTTGGTGAGCCCGGGAGTCTGATTATGAGCATGACCGACCCCATTGCCGATATGTTGACCCGCATCCGCAACGCCGGGCAGGCCGGACACGAGAAGGTGGATATTCCCGCCTCCCGCATGAAGATCGCCTTGGCCCGCATCTTCAAGGAAGAAGGTTTTATCAAGAACTACAAGGTCATCAAGGACAACCGCCAGGGCATCCTGCGGATTTATCTCAAGTATGACAGCAACAACCGCCCGCTGATTCGGCGGATTGAACGGGTCAGCCGTCCGGGCCTGAGAATTTATGCGGGTTATGATGAACTGCCCCGGGTGCAGGGGGGCCTGGGGGTGGCAGTGATTTCCACCTCCAAAGGCATTCTCACTGACCGCCAGGCCCGCAAGCTCAAGGTGGGCGGCGAAATACTGTGCCAAATCTGGTAAAGGCGAAAAGCTATGTCGCGCATCGGCAAAAAACCCATTCCCCTGCCCCAGGGGGTGAAGATCAAGGAAGAAAACGGCGTCCTGACGGTGACCGGCAGTCTGGGGACCCTCTCCCGGAGGTTGCCCCCCCGGGTGCGGCTGGAGGTGGACGACAGGGAAGTCCGGGTGATGCCCGTGGATGACAGCCGCCAAAGCCGGTCCTTCTGGGGCTTGGCCCGCACCCTGGTGGACAACATGGTGACCGGCGTGTCCCAGGGCTATACCCGGGTGCTGGAGCTGGTGGGCACCGGCTACAAGGTGGAGAGTCGGGGTGAGCTGCTGGTTTTCAGCCTGGGCTACTCCAACCCGGTGGAGTTTCCCCTGCCCCCAGGCATCACGGCCCAGGTGGAGAAGGCCACCCGGCTGGAGCTGAAGGGCATTGACAAGGAACAGTTGGGGCAGGTGGCGGCCAACATCCGGGCCCTGCGACCGCCCGATGCCTACAAGGGCAAGGGCGTGCGCTACGCCGGCGAGCAGTTGCGGCGCAAGGTGGGCAAGGCCGGAGCCCGCTAGCCGGGCTGTCCCTGACCTCAAGGGCGCCACAAGGATTTTCCCCGACCCAGTCCCTGTGGAATCATGGGTCGAAAAAGCTGACCGCTAATAGCTGACAATATAAAAAGGCAACGCTATGGGCAGAATGAACCGCCGCCTGGCCATGCGGCTGAAACGCAAGCGGCGCATCCGGAAAAAGATCAGCGGCACCGCGGAGCGACCGAGACTGTCGGTGTTCCGCAGCGCTAAGCACATTTACGCCCAGATTATTGATGATACCGCTGGCCAGACTCTGGCCGCGGCCGGCACCTTGAGCCCGGAGATCAGGGACAAGCTGAAGGGGCTCAAAAAAGTGGAGCAGGCCCGGGAAGTGGGGAAGCTCCTGGCCGAGAAGGCCAAGGCCCGGGGCATCCTGCAGGTGGTCTTTGACCGCAACGGCTTCCGGTACCACGGCCGGGTGAGGAGCTTGGCCGAAGCCTGCCGGGAACAGGGGCTGGTATTTTAGCCTAAGGGCCCTCAAGCCGACAGCCCGAGGCCCGGGAAAGAAGCAAAGGCAGCCGGGCGACAGTTACGGCCAGGCGGAATCCACGCTGAAAACAATCAAGCTGGTAAAGTTTTAAGCGCACTAATTGCAAGTTCACGGGAGGTGAGTTTGTTCGAAGCCGAGGCTCCTGAAGCGCAGTTGATTGATAAGGTGGTAAGTATCAACCGCGTCGCCAAAGTGGTGAAAGGCGGGCGGCGTTTTCGCTTCAACGCCATCGTGGTGGTGGGCGACGGTCAGGGCCGGGTGGGTGCCGGCCTGGGCAAGGCCCAGGAGGTGCCGGAGGCCATCCGCAAAGCCACCGAGCGGGCCAAAAAAGACATGATTAAGGTGCCCATTATCAACAACACCATCCCCTACCAGGTGGTGGGGGAGTTCGGCTCGGGCAAGGTGCTGCTGCGTCCTGCGGCGGAGGGCACCGGGGTCATCGCTGGTGGGGCGGTGCGGGCGGTGGTGGAAGTGGCCGGCATCAAGAATGTGCTCACCAAATGCCTGGGCTCCCACAACCCCCACAACGCGGTGAAGGCCACCATGGAGGCCTTGAAGCAGTTGGCCTCTCCCGAGGAGGTGGCCGAACGCCGCAGCCGCCCCCTGGCGGAGCTGGTGTCCTGAAGTTGGCAGCCGGGCTGCTTCGGCGGCTGCTTGGCGCCCTTAATCCAACCTGACTCAAGTTGGCAGACTATGGCAAAGATTTTGGAAATCACCCTGAAAAAAAGCCCCTTCGGGCGGGTGCCGACCCATCGGCGAACCCTGAAGGCCCTGGGTCTGACCAAGACCAACAAGACCGTGCGGCACCGGGAGACCCCCGCCATTTTGGGGATGATCAAACAAGTGGAGTATCTGCTCCAGGTGCGGCGCCTGCCGGAGGAGGAGGCTTGAAATGCGGTTAAACGACTTATTCCCTGCTTCGGGGTCCCGCCGCAAAAGGAAACGGGTAGGCCGCGGCCCCGGTTCCGGCTGGGGCAAGACCGGCGGCCGGGGCACCAAGGGACAGAAGTCCCGCTCCGGGGTCAGCTTCAAGCCGGGATTCGAAGGGGGCCAGATGCCCTTGATCCGGCGCATCCCCAAGCGGGGCTTCCGCAATGAATTCAAAAAGGAATGGGCCATTGTGAACCTGCGGGATTTGGTCCGCTTCCCGGCTGAGACGGTGGTGGATGAGGCGGTGCTGCGCCAAGCCGGGTTGGTCAAGGGCCGGCCGGACGGTATCAAGCTGCTAGGTCACGGTGAGATCACTGTGCCTTTAACCGTCAAGGTCCAGGCGGTGAGCCGCCAAGCCCGGGCCAGAATTGAAGCCGCCGGCGGTCGGGTGGAGGTCGGGTAATTTGGCCAGCGCGTTGTTCAATATCGGCAAGATCCCGGAGCTGAAGCGGAGAATCCTCTTCACTCTGGCCATGCTGGCGGTGTTCCGCATCGGCTGCTTTATACCCACCCCGGGAATTGACGCCGAGGCCCTGATGGCCTTTTTTGCCCGCCAGCGGGGCACCATTTTCGGGCTGTTTGACATGTTCTCCGGGGGCGCCCTGGAGCGTCTGAGCGTCTTTGCCCTGGGGATTATGCCCTACATCAGCGCGGCCATCATCATTGAGCTGCTGAAGGTGGTCATCCCGGCCATAGACAGGCTGTACAAGGAGGGCGAGGCCGGCACCAAGAAAATCAGGCAGTACACCCGCTATGGCACCATCCTCATCTCCGCTATCCAGGCCTTAGGCATCAGCATCGCCCTGGAAGGCATGGGGGCCGGGGGCGGCCGGCCGGTGGTGATGGCCCCGGGCTGGGGCTTCCGGCTCATGACCATCCTGACCCTGACTTCGGGAACCGCCTTCCTTATGTGGCTGGGGGAGATGATTACCGAACGGGGCATCGGCAACGGCATTTCCCTGATCATTTTCGCTGGCATCGTGGCCCGGATGCCGTCAGCCATCATCAAGAGCGTGGAACTCATCAAGGCCGGGGAAATCGCTCCTTTGCTGATGATTCTCCTCATCGTCATGATGGTGCTGGTGGTGGGCTTCATTGTGTTCATGGAACGGGGCCAGCGTCGCATCCCGGTGCAGTATGCCCGTCGGGTGGTGGGTCGGCGCATGTTCGGCGGGCAGTCCACCCACCTGCCCCTGAAGGTGAACGTGTCCGGGGTCATCCCGCCCATCTTTGCCTCCTCCCTGCTGATGTTCCCGGCTACGGTGGGGAGTTTCATCAAAATCCAGTGGCTCAAAAGCATTGTGGACACCCTGTCGCCGGGGCACTACATTCACGATCTGGTCTATGTGGCCCTGATTATCTTTTTCTGCTACTTCTATACTGCGGTGACCTTCAATCCGGTGGATGTGGCCGACAACCTCAAGAAATGGGGCGGCTATATTCCGGGCATCCGGCCGGGGAAATCCACCGCGGATTACATTGACCGTATCCTGACCCGCATCACTTTGGGCGGGGCCATTTATGTGGCCGCCGTGTGCGTGTTGCCCACCATCTTGATTGCCCGCTTCAATGTGCCCTTTTATTTCGGGGGCACAGCGCTCCTCATTGTGGTGGGCGTGGCCATGGACACCATGGCCCAGATTGAATCGCATATGCTCACCCGCCATTACGAAGGCTTCATGAAAAAACGGATAGGCCGGGTAAGACGTTGATAAAGGAGGCGCGTTATGAATCTCATTCTGTTAGGCGGCCCGGGCGCGGGCAAAGGCACCCAGGCGAAGAAGCTCATTGAGAAGTACCAGATTCCCCAGGTTTCCACCGGCGACATCCTGAGGGAGGCGGTGAAAGAAGGCACGCCATTGGGGAAAAAGGCCAAAGAATTCATGGACGCCGGCCAGCTGGTGCCCGACGAGGTGGTCATCGGCATCGTGGAAGAACGCCTGAAGCAGCCCGACTGCCAGAAAGGCTTCATCCTGGACGGCTTTCCCCGCACGGTGCCCCAAGCCGAGGCCCTGGACCAGGTGCTGGCCAAGATGAACTCCGGGATTGACCATGTGATCAGTATTGAGGTGGATGAAGAAGAACTGGTGACCCGGCTGACCGGTCGCCGGACCTGCAGGAATTGCGGCCAGATGTATCACATCAAGTTCAACCCTCCCAAGCAGGAGGGGGTGTGCGACAAGTGTGGCGGGGAGCTCTATCAGCGGGATGACGACAACGAGGCCACGGTGCGCTCCCGGCTGGCCACCTATAATCAGGCCACCAAGCCGCTCGTAGATTACTACGCCGGCAAGGGCTTGTTGCGTACTATCCCCGGCGCGGGTCAGATTGACGACATCTTCAACAAGATTTGCAGTATCCTGGGGCAATAAAGCCGGCGGTCCGCGGCCGCGGCACTCCCGGTGCTGCCCCCGGGTTTTTGCCAGATGTAACATGATATTGTTGAAATCCCCCCAGGAAATCGCCCAAATGGCGGTGGCCAGCCGCATTGTGGCGGAGATCCTGGAGGAAGTGAAAGCACATATTCGTCCGGGGGTGGAAACCCGGGAGTTAGACGAAATCGCCGCAGCTGCCTGCCGCCGGCGCCGGGTGGAGGCGGCCTTCAAGGGGTACCGCGGCTATCCCGCGTCCTTGTGCATTTCGGTGAATGAGGAGGTGGTGCACGGCATTCCGGGGCCCCGCAGGATCAAAGCCGGCGACATCGTCAGCCTGGATTTTGGGGTGCGGTACAATGGCTTCTACGGCGACGCCGCGCTCACGGTGCCGGTGGACGGCGTAAGCCCTCAGGCCCAGCTTTTGCTCAAGGCCACGGAAGAGTCACTTTACGCCGCCATTGACCGGATGCGGGTGGGGGGCAGGCTGAGCGACCTGTCCCACGCCATCCAGACCACGGTGGAGCGCTATGGTTTCTCGGTGATCCGTCAGTTTGTGGGCCATGGTATCGGTCGTTCGCTTCATGAGGACCCGCAGATCCCCAATTTCGGGCCTCCGGGCAAAGGCCCGGTGTTGAAGGCCGGCATGACCTTTGCCATTGAGCCCATGACCAGCGCCGGGTCCTGGCAGGTGAAGATTCTGCCCGACGGGTGGACCGCGGTGACCCAGGACGGCTCCTTGGCGGCGCATTTTGAACACACCGTGGCCCTGACCGACAAGGGTCCCTTGATTCTCAGCCGAATATGAGCTATTGTAATACGTTAGCGATTCCCTTAACCAGGAAAAGAGGGGTTTCCTCCTGAAGTCGGCTTTGACGCCCAGGGTTGGCAGCCGGCCAGACTAATTTATGCCCAAGGAAGACGCCATTGAAGTTGAGGGCCAGGTAGTCGAGACCCTGCCCAATGCCATGTTCCGGGTAGAACTGCCCAACGGCCACCGGGTTTTGGCCCACATCTCCGGCAAGATGCGCATGCATTACATCAAGATCCTGCCGGGGGACAAGGTGATCGTGGAGCTGTCGCCTTATGATCTCAGCCGGGGAAGAATCGTTTACCGGGTGAGATAATCGGGGCTTAATTTTTGCCACCCAGAGTTAAGCAGGGCGGGGCTGAAGCCGGCGACCTGGAAGCAGCAGACAGGGAAAACTCATGAAAGTCAAACCATCGGTGAAACGCATCTGCGCCAATTGCAAGATTATCCGCCGCAAGGGGGTGGTGCGGGTGATTTGCACCAACCCCAAGCACAAGCAGCGGCAGGGTTAAGCCGGGGTCAGCGGTCGGCTGTCAGCCCTGAACGGGATTAAAGCCGGATCGTAAGCGGCAGCGGGGCGGCAGGCCTGGGAGGTCGGGTTTGGGGCCGCAACCCTCAACAAGCTTTCATTACAGGCTGGAAGCCGCCCGCGGGCGGCAGACGCGGAGGTAAGAATTGGCACGCATAGCCGGCATTGATTTGCCTCGGGATAAGCGCATTGACATCGCCCTCACCTATATCTACGGCATCGGGCGCACCACTGCGGCGCGTATCCTGAAACAGGCGAAGGTAGACGGCGCCGTCAAGACCCGGGATCTGACCGACGAACAGATCACCAGCATCCGCCAGGTGATTGACGCCACCACCAAGGTGGAAGGCGACCTGCGTCGGGAAGTCTCCATGAACATCAAGCGCCTGATGGACTTGGGCTGCTACCGGGGCCTGCGGCATCGGCGGGGGTTGCCGGTGCGGGGCCAACGCACCCACACCAACGCCCGGACCCGCAAGGGGCCCCGGCGCTCGGTGGTGGGCCGCAGAAAGAAAGGATAAGGTGAGCCGATGGCCAGAAGACCAGGCACCCGTAAAAAGAAGGAGCGGAAGAATATCCCCACCGGAGTGGCTCATATCAAGGCCACCTTCAACAACACCCTGGTGACCATCACCGATCCCAACGGCAATGTGGTGGCTTGGTCATCCGCCGGAGTGCAGGGGTTCAAGGGCTCCCGCAAGGGCACGCCCTTCGCCGCGCAACTGGCGGCTCAGGACGCCGCCCGCAAGGCCATGGAACACGGCATGCGCGCGGTGGATGTGTATGTGAAGGGGCCGGGAGCCGGGCGGGAGGCGGCCCTGCGGGCCTTGGCGGCCGCCGGCCTGACCATCAACCTTATCCGGGACGTCAGCCCCATTCCCCATAACGGCTGCCGACCTCCCAAACGTAGACGGGTGTAATCACGGAGGAACCAGACTTTGGCTAGATATACCGGACCCAGGTGCCGCCTTTGCCGGCGGGAAAGAATGGAGCTCTATCTCAAGGGCGACCGGTGCTACACCGACAAGTGTGCGCTCAGACGGCGGAACTACCCGCCGGGACAACACGGCCACGGACGGGTGAAAATTTCCGACTACGGCCTGCAGCTCCGGGAAAAACAAAAGGTCAAAAGAATGTATGGCCTCATGGAAAAGCAGTTCCGGAGCTATTTTGAACGGGCTGAACGCCAGCGGGGCGTTACCGGCACCAATCTTTTGGTGCTGCTGGAGCGCCGGTTGGATAATGTGGTCTACCGCCTGGGAATGGCCAACTCCCGCCCCCAGGCCCGGCAACTGGTGCGGCACGGCCACATCCTGGTGAACGGCCGGAGGGTGGACATCCCCTCTTACCTGGTCCAGGTGGGGGACGTGATTGAGGTGGCCGAGAAGAGCCGCAATTTGCCCATGATTCGCGACGCTCTGGAGGCCGCCGCCCGCCGGGGCTGCCCGGCCTGGCTGGAACTGGACAAGGAACGGGCACGCGGCCGGGTGAGCATGATGCCTACCCGGGATGACATCACCATGCCCATACAAGAGCATCTCATTGTGGAGCTTTACTCCAAATAGCCTGACAGCCCTAGCCTGACCGTCCCCCTCCGGCAGGGGGAGCGAGTCCTTTTATACTCCGCCTGCCGACCGCGGGGCAGGCGGAAACACCGCAAGGTTATTTTGAGGGGCTATGATTCAGAAAAACTGGACCGAGCTGATTAAACCCAAGCGCCTGGAAGTGGATAGCGAGACGCACACCACTTCCTACGGCAAATTCACCTGTGAGCCCCTGGAACGGGGCTTCGGCATCACCCTGGGTAACGCCTTGCGCCGGGTGCTGCTGTCGTCTCTTAGGGGTGCGGCCATCGTGGGGGTGCGCATCAAGGATGTGTACCACGAATTTATGGCCATCCCTGGAGTAAGGGAGGATGTGACCGAAATCCTCCTGAACCTCAAGCAGGTGCGCCTGAAGATGCTGGCCGACAGCACCAAGACCCTGCTGCTGGAGGCCCGGGGCGAAAAAGAGGTGACCGCCGGCGACATCCAGACCGACGGCACCCTGGAAATCCTCAACCCCGAACAGCACATCGCCACCTTATCCCCCGACGGCCAGCTCAGCATGGAGCTGGTGGTCAAAAGCGGCAAGGGCTATGTCCCCGCGGAGCTCAACAAGGAGGAGGGCCAGCCCATCGGCTATGTACCCCTGGACGCCTCTTTCTCCCCCATCCGCAAGGTGAATTACGTGGTCAGCCAGGCCCGGGTGGGGCAGCGCACCGACTACGACAAACTGACCCTGGAAGTCTGGACCGACGGCAGCGTCACCCCCGAGGACGCCATCGCCTATGCGGCCAAGATCCTCAAGGAGCAACTGACCCTGTTTATCAACTTTGAGGAGGAAGCCGAGGGGGTGGAGGAGAAACCGGCGGAAGAGGCCCCTCTCCTCAATGAAAACCTCTATCGCAGTGTCAATGAACTGGAATTGTCGGTGCGGGCCGCCAATTGCCTGCGCAATGCCAATATCCGCTATATCGGGGAGCTGGTGCAGAAGACCGAACAGGAAATGCTCAAGACCAAGAATTTTGGCCGCAAGTCCCTGAATGAAATCAAGGACATCCTGGCGGAAATGGGGCTTTCCCTGGGCATGAAGCTGGACAACTTCGTACCCCCTGACCAGGCACCGGAGAGGAAGGAAGAAGCCATATGAGACATCGGAAAGCAGGCCGTCGGCTATCCCGGACCACAGAACATCGGCAGGCCATGCTGCGGAACCTGGTCACCTCGCTTTTTGAACAGGAGCGGGTGGCCACCACCCGAGCCAAGGCCAAGGAGGCCCGCAAGCTGGCCGAGGCGGTTATCACTTTGGCCAAACGCGGCGACCTGCACGCCCGTCGCCAGGCCCTGGCTGTAATCCGCACCAAAAAGGCTCATCTCAAACTCTTCCATGAACTCCGGGAGCGCTACCAGGACCGGCCCGGGGGTTACACCCGCATCATCCCTCTGGGGGTGCGCCGGGGCGATGGCGCGCCGCTGTCCCTCCTGGAGCTGGTGGGACGCCCGGAGAAGCTCCCCAAAAAGAAAAAGAAAAAGTCGGCGGCCTAATGAGCCAGGCCGAAAAAGGGTAAAGCAGAAGGAGAAAGCCGCAGTCCCGCGACCGTGGCCGACCCCCAGGCGGGGTCGTTTTTTTTGGGGGGAGGAGGCGCAGCCTTCGGCCAGTGCTGCTAAGGGTCAGATTTTATCCAGATTTTTACCTAGTTAGCTCAAAAAAAGATTGACAAGTTTTTAAGCCTATATTAACTTGGCCGAAATTTAACAAACCACACCTGAAGCAGGATTCCCAAACACTTTAGCTGTCCGGAAAAATAAGAAGTTCCTGATTGCTGAGGACGCTCTTTGGCACATCCTTGGCCAAAGGGGCAACTACCAGGGGCAAGCGGTTCCCGCCCCTCTGAGCAGTGACCCATAACCAAGGAGGTTCAGATGCGGATAATCCTTGGGGTGGTAGTAAGCCTGGCGATGGCTTTCTCCCCTCCCCTAGCCCAGGCAATAACCGGGAAAAAGAAAACCGGGCCCTCCAGCAGACTGGTAAGGAAGACCCACAAAAGAATCCGCACCGCCAAGCGTTCCTCCCGTTACCGAACTAAGAGAAGAGCCAAGTCCCGGCGGGTTCGCCGTAGCTATGACCGCATATCTCCGGGAGCCTCCTCCGTGTCCCGGGCGGCGCTGTCAGGCATCGGGGAGACTCCGCCCCTGATGCGGGTGATTCCGCAAAGGGACGGAAGCTTCCGCCTGGAGCCGCTGACGCCGAAAAAGAAGGTAACTCAGGCCATTGGACCCACCTCCAGGCTGGACTCCCAAAAGGCGGCGCCGCCAGCTCGCCGGAGCCACTACCGGTTCGAGCCCTGGAGTTTCCAGGACCTGATCCTGGCCCGGGCCAAGGCTTATTGCGGGACGCCCTACCGTATGGGGGCCTCCCTGGCCTATAGCAGGGCCACAGACTGCTCCGGTTTTATCCAGTATGTGTTTCAGGGGTTTAAGATTGAGCTTCCCCGCACCAGCGCCGAGCAGGCCCACGTGGGCAAGGTGGTTACCTGTACCCTGGACTTCTCCAAGATGCTTCCCGGTGACCTCCTGTTCTTCCGGCGTCGAGGCCGTCGGGTGGGCCATGCCGGCATCTATCTGGGGGAAGGCAAGATGATTCATGCCTCCAGCGGCCGCCGCCGGGGGGTAATTATCACTGACCTACGTCAACCCTACTACCAAAGAACCTTCGTAGTGGCCAAACGGGTATTTGAAGTGGAATATCCGGATTGGTGAGTCTTTTCACCTTTCCCGGTAGGTTGGCTCCGACCCGGGCCTTCGGCAGACGGCCCGGGTTTTTTGGTTCCTTCTGGAACCGGGGAGACGGGATGGACTTCTTAAATCTTGACAGTAAAGGGGAAAGAAAATACATTTGATTTTTTGAAACTAATGATTGTGCTTTTAAAAATCACGATACGAAGGTGAGAGCGGAAGATGAAACGGTATCTTATGACTCCCGGGCCCACTCCGGTGGCCCCGGAGACCCAGCTGGCCATGGCCCAACCCGTCCTGCATCACCGGTCGCCGCAGTTCATGGAAGTTCTGGCCCGGGTGCGGGAGGATTTGAAATATCTTTTTCAGACTGAGCAGGAAGTGCTGATGTTTGCAGCCACGGGCACCGGTGCCATGGAGGGGGCGGTGGCCAACACCCTGTCCCCCGGTGACACTGCCCTGGTGGTGGACGGCGGCAAATTCGGGGAGCGCTGGGCGGAAATCTGCCAGACCTATGGCATCACCGTGGACCGCCTCCAGGTGGAGTGGGGCCGGGCGGTGAAGCCTGAAGAGGTGGAGCAGCGCCTTAAGAATAATCCGGCCATCAAGGCTGTGCTGGTGCAGGCCAACGAAACCTCCACCGCGGTCCAGCACCCGGTGAAGGAACTGGCCGCCATCACCGCCGCCCGGCCCGGCACCATCCTGGTGGTGGACGCCATCTCAGCCCTGGGCGGCTATCCTTTGCCCATGGATGAATGGGGTCTGGATGTGGTGGTGGCCGGCTCCCAGAAGGCCCTGATGCTGCCCCCCGGCTTGGCCTTTGTGGCCCTGTCCCCCAAGGCCTGGGAATTCGTGCAGACCTCCACCTGTCCCAAATACTACTTTGATTTTGCCAAGCAGCTCAAATCCCAGCAGAAGAACCAGACCGCCTACACCTCCGCAGTGACTCTGACCATTCCCAGGCTTGTAAAGCCGCGGTGCAAGCCATGGGGCTCAAGCTGTTTTCCAAAGACAATCCCTCCGAAGTGCTTACCGCGGTGGAGGCCCCGGCCGGTATAGACGGGCAGAAGGTGGTGGCCAGGCTCAGGGAGCGGGGCATCTGGATCGCTGGCGGCCAGGCCCAAGCCAAAGGCAGGATTTTCCGCATCGCTCACATGGGCTACATTGACGAAACCGACCTGTTGGGAACCATCGGAGCTCTGGAGCAGGTGCTCAGTGAGTTGGGCTATCCGGTGACGCCGGGGGTGGGCCTGAAGGCGGCCCGGGAAATTTTAGCCAAGGAGGCGGTAACGCCATGAAGGTTCTGATCAGCGACAAACTGCACCAGAACGGCATCGCTGTTTTGGAGAAGCAGCCCAATATCGAGGTGGTACTTCGTCCGGGGATGACCCCAGAGGAGCTCAAGCAGGAGATTAAAGACGCCGATGCCCTGATTATCCGCAGCGGCACCAAAGTAACCCAGGAGGTGATGGACGCGGCGCCGCGGCTGAAGGTGGTAGGCCGGGCCGGCACCGGCCTGGACAACGTGGATGTCCCCTATGCCAGCAAGCGGGGTATTGTGGTCATGAACACCCCGGGGGGCAACACCATCACCACCGCGGAGCACGCCATTTCCCTGATGCTGGCCCTGGCCCGCAACATCCCTCAGGCGGTCCTGTCCATGCGGGAAGGCAAATGGGAGAAGAACAGATTTCAGGGCACGGAAATCTTCAACAAGACCCTGGGAATCATCGGTTTGGGGCGCATCGGCAGCGTGGTGGCGGAACGGGCCCTGGGCCTGAAAATGCGGGTCCTGGCTTATGACCCCTTCATCACCAAGGAATCCGCGGCGGCCAAAGGGGTGGAGCTGGTGTCCCTGGACGAATTGCTGGCCCGCTCGGACTTCATCACCCTCCATATTCCCAGAACCAAGGACACTCTGAAGCTCCTCAATCGGGAGGCCTTCCATAAGATGAAGCCCGGAGTGCGTATCATCAATTGCGCCCGGGGCGGGCTGATAGATGAGGAGGCCCTGTTAGAGGCTCTGCGGGAGGGCAAGGTGGCCGGCGCGGCCCTGGACGTCTATGAGACAGAGCCGCCGCAGGGCGATTTCCCCCTCCGGAACCTGCCCAATGTCATCTGCACCCCGCACTTGGGCGCCTCCACCGAAGAGGCCCAGGCCTATGTCTCGGTGGCCATCTGTGAACAGGTTCTGGAATATCTCCTGTTCGGCACCATCCGGAACGCGGTTAACGCCCCCTCGGTGAGCCGGGAGGCCATGGCCCAACTGCGCCCCTACCTCACTTTGGCAGAAGCGCTGGGCAGTTTCCTCACCCAAGTTATGGAAGGGGCCATGACTTCGGTCACCGTTTCCTACATCGGCGAGGTGGCCAAAATGGATACCAAGCCCCTGACTCACTCCATTCTGAAGGGGCTGCTGTTTCACCGGGTGGGGGATGAGGTCAACTACGTCAACGCCCCCTCAGTGGCCGCGGCCCGGGGCATCACCGTGGCCGAGGAAAAGGTGGAGTCCAGCGAGGATTTTACCAACCTCATCCGCCTCACGGTGCGGGCCGGGATGGAGGAAGGCGTGGTGGCCGGCACCATCTTCGGCAAGCATGAACCCCGCCTGGTGCAGATCAACAAGTTCCGGCTGGAGGCCATCCCCGAAGGGCACATGCTGTTTATTTACAACACCGACCGGCCGGGGGTCATCGGGGCCATCGGCACCACCATCGGCCGCCACAATATCAACATCGCCCGCATGACCGTGGGCCAGGAAAAGGAGCGGGGCCAGAACGTCATCCTGCTCACCACCGACACTCCGGTGACGCCGGAGTGCCTCCAAGCCGTGCGCGACCTGGAGCATGTGGCCATGGCCATTCAGTTGGAATTATAAGAGCCGAAGCCTGATTATCCAGCGAGGAGAGGCAAACATGGCCGAAGCTGATGACAAGGGATATAAGGTCACCGACCGGCGCTATCTCCATATGAGCGAGGAGGAGAAGGCCAAGGTCAGGGAAGAGGAGGCGGCCCGCAAAAAAGCCAAGGAGGACTACCAGGAGGCCGCCAGGCAGGCGACGGAGACGCCTCTGCCGGAGATAACTTTCTCGGCCTTTCTTATTTCCCTGGGCTCCTCGGCCTTCGTACACCTGGGGGACATGCCGGACCCGACCACCGGCGAGACCAAGCAGAATCTGGCTCTGGCCAAGCAGACCATTGACCTTTTGGGGCTCCTCCGGGAGAAGACCCGCAACAACCTGCTGGAAGAGGAGGAAAAGCTCTTCGACAACCTCCTGTATGACCTCAGGCTGCGTTACGTCAAAAAGGCTGGCTGAGGGCCGGAGTGACACAGGGCCCATCATCCGCCGGCTCTGCCCGGCCAAGGTTAACCTCCGTCTGAAGGTGCTGGGACGGCGGCCAGACGGCTACCATGAACTGGTCACGGTGATGCAGCCCTTAAGTCTGGCCGACGAACTGACCCTAAGCTTGGTGCCGGAGGGCCTCAGCCTGGCTTGTGATGCCCCGGAGCTGCCCCAGGAGGAGGAAAACCTGGTCTGGCGGGCGGCAGTCGCCTTCCTGGAAGCCGCGGGACTCAAGCTGGGCCTGCGGCTGACTTTGGCCAAGCGCATACCCCTAGCCGCGGGGTTGGGAGGCGGCAGCAGCGATGCCGCCGGGACTCTGCTGGCCCTGAACGCCGCGGCCGGGCACCCCTTAAGCCACGCCGAATTGCACCGTCTGGCCTCCCGACTGGGGGCGGATGTGCCTTTTTTTTTGCAGTTGCGGCCCCAAATGGCCCGGGGCATCGGCACCGACCTGGAGCCCGTGGATTTGCCCCCTTTCTGGTATGTGCTTCTCAACCCGGGTTTTTCCATCTCCACCCGATGGGTGTATGAAAACCTTGACCTGACTGCCTTAAATAAGGTAAACCGAGAAGCAGGGGACGCCTGGAAGGTGGAGGAACTCCGGAGCTGGGTGGCCAATGACTTGGAGACGGTCACCTGCCGGCGCTATCCGGAGCTGAAGGACTATATGCAGGCTTTGGCCCGCCAGGGCGCTCTGGCCCAGGCCATGTCCGGCAGTGGCCCCACCATCTTCGGCCTGTTTCCTGAGGCGGAGGCGGCCCTGCAGGCGGCGCGGGCGCTGCGGTCCGGCTTTCCGGGCTGGCTGGCGGTGGCCCGGGGCCTCACCGGAGGAGAAACTCCCGGTGACTGGGAGAACCAGGTATGGATAATCTGAAAATTTTCACCGGCAACGCCAACCGCCCGCTGGCGGAGAAGATTTGCCAATATTTGGGGATTCCCCTGGGGGATGCCGTGGTGGGACGGTTCTCCGATGGGGAGATTGCCGTAGAGTTCCGGGAAAACGTGCGGGGCGCGGATGTGTACGTCATCCAGCCCACCTGCATTCCGGCCAACGAGCACCTCATGGAGCTCCTCATTATGATGGACGCCTTAAGGCGGGCGTCGGCCCAGAGTATCACCGCGGTGGTGCCTTATTACGCCTATGCCCGCCAGGATCGCAAGACCGCACCCCGGGTGCCCATCTCCGCCAAGCTGGTGGCCAACCTCATCACCACTGCCGGGGCCCACCGCCTGTTGACCATGGACCTGCACACCGGCCAGATTCAGGGGTTCTTCAACATTCCGGTGGACCACCTGTATGCCGCGCCGGTGACCCTGGACTACATTCGTCAGAATTTCGGGGAAGACCTGGTGATTGTGTCTCCGGACGCCGGGGGGGTGGAGCGGGCCCGGGCCTTTGCCAAGCGGCTGAAATCCGGCCTGGCCATCATAGACAAGCGCCGGGAGGCCACGGTGATCAAGTCCATGGCCCTGATCGGCAATGTGTGGGGCAAGGAGGCCATCATCGTGGACGACATGGTAACCACCGGCTCCACCTTGGCTATGGCCGCGGAAATTTTGATGCGCCACGGGGCCCGGTCGGTGCACGCCTGCGTCACCCATGCGGTCATGTCCCGGAACGCGGCCAGCAATATCAAGGGCTCCCTGCTGCAAACCCTGGCCGTGACCGACACCATCCCCCTCAATCCGGAAGCCGCCACCCTGCCGAAAATCCGGGTGCTGTCGGTGGCGCCGCTTCTGGGGGAGGCCATCCGTCGCATTCACAGCCAGGATTCGGTGAGTTCCTTGTTCGTTTAACCGGAAGTTTCAGGTTTCCGTCTCAGGCGCTGTTCCCTTCTTTGGCCCCTCAAGCCTGAACCAAAATCCAGGGGGAAGAACCGTGCGGCTCATTGTGGGGTTGGGAAATCCCGGACCGCAGTACGCCTGGACCCGCCACAATCTGGGTTTCCTAGTGGTGGCGGCCCTGTCTGAAGACTGGGGCATTCCCCTCAAAAGCCACAAACTGGAGGCGGTGTGGGGCCAGGGGCGGGTGGAGGGCGAAGCAGTGGTCTTGGCTCAGCCCACCACTTATATGAACCTCAGCGGCCGGGCGGTTTTGAAGTTGCTCAATTATTGGCGGCTTCCCTCCTCCGATTTGATTGTGGTGCATGATGATCTGGATGTGCCCCCCGGTCGGGTCAAGCTGGTGTGGGACGGCGGCGCCGGCGGCCACCGAGGAGTGCTGTCCGTCATGAACGCCCTGGGCAGTGCCGAGTTTTACCGGGTGAAAATGGGCATCGGGCGGCCCCCGCCGGAAATGGCCGCAGAGGACTTTGTCCTGCTGCCCTTGCAGCCGGAGGAGCTGGAGGAGGTGGCAGGGCTGGTGGACCTGGCCGCCCAGGCCGTGAAAACCCTGGTGACCGAAGGGCTGGCCGCGGCCCAAAACCGGTTCCACCGCGCCGACTGAATAGGCAAGCGCGGTGTACGCTTTCCGCCCCCTCTCTCCCCGGACACCTCGGGAACGGCCTTAATAAATTCTTTGCCCTCAGCTAACCGGCACTTGTGAAACCGAAGCAAAACCAGCACTGGGATCTTTAACTCAAAACTGAAAGCGGAAAACCGAAAACCGTAAAGTATGCGCATCCTCTTCATTTCCCCCAACCGCCTGCGCCTGGTGGCGCCGCCCCTGCCCCTGGGGCTGGCCTGTCTGGTAGCCGATGCGGCTCAGGAGCACGAAGTGGCGGTGGTGGACTGCATGTTTGTCCCGGACCCCTCAGAGGCGCTGCAGCAGGCGGTGGAGGATTTCCGGCCGGAAGTGATCGGCCTGTCGGTGAGAAACGTGGATAACCAGGCCAGCCGTCATTCGGAGGTGTATTTCCCGGAAGTCCGGGAAATGATTGTCTTTCTCCGGGGCCTGACCCGGGCCCCGGTGGTGGTGGGAGGCAGCGGCTTCAGCATTATGCCCCTGGCATTCATGGCCTATCTGGGGGCCGACTTTGGCTTGGTAGGGGAGGGGGAGGGAAATTTCCGGACCTTTTTGCGTAACTTGTCCTTCCGGAGCTTTACCGACTGCCCCGGTCTGGTGTGGTGGCAGGGAGGAAGGTGGGCCGCCAATCCCCCGAAGTTGACGGAGTCCTTGGGGAACCTGCCGCCCCCGGCGCTGGAATACTTCAAGCCGGTTCAATACCATGAAGCTCAAGGGAGCGCCAAGCTGCCGGGCATGATTCCGGTGCAGAGCCGCCGGGGCTGCCCCATGACCTGCATCTATTGCACCACCCCTCGGCTGGAGGGGCATGAGATTCGGGCCCTTCCTCCGGAGCTGGTGGCCGCCCGGCTGGCCGCCTGGCATGAGAAATGGGGCTTGACCAGATTTTATTTCGTCGATAGTATATTTAACTACCCCCTGGACTATGCCCGCCGCCTCTGTCAGGCTATTGAAAATCTGCACCTGCCCCTGGAATGGGGCTGTACAATCAACCCGGCATTCCCTGACGCGGAGCTTTTTCACCTCATCCGGCGGGCGGGCGGCGTCAGGGTTCAGGTGGGCAACGAAAGCGGCTCCGAACTGGTGCTGCAGCGGCTGGGAAAGGGCTTCGGCCGGGAGCAGGTGGAACGTACTCTGAAGCTCCTGGCGGAAGCTGGACTGCCTTATACCTGTTTTCTCCTGTTGGGAGGCCCGGGGGAGACCCCCGACACGGTTCAGGAAAGCGTGACCCTGCTGGAAGAGTACCAGCCGGTAATGGTCAACCTGACCGTAGGCCTCCGTATCTATCCGGGTCTGCCTCTGCATCAGGTGGCGCTGGCCGAGGGCGTGGTGGACCCCCGGGACGACCTGCTGTGGCCCAGGTTTTACCTGGCGCCGGCGGTGCGGGAGTGGATCTGGGATTACCTGGAGCAGGTGCGGCTCCGTAATCCCCATTGGATATTCTGACCAGGCTAGGCCAAGCCGAGGAAGCAAAGCCATGACTCCGAGAGATTATGATGACGACGATCGGGAGCGCCCCAGTTGGCGGGAGATTGACGCCCGCCGGGACCGGCCCCACAGCCGGCCGCTGGCCAAGGAGCGGCGGCTTCCCAAAAAGCAGGCAGAGTGGGTGCGCAAGATGGCCCTCCGGCAGGCCGAGGCCCTGTTCAAGGGAAAACGGGGCCGGCCAGAATACCAGACGGCTCTGAGGGAGCTGGAGGAGGCCCACGGCACCAAGAAGTTCCCGGCGGTGGCCAAAAAGTTTCTGCAGGAGTACGGCCTGCCGGAAGAATGGGGCATTCTCAATCTGCTCCTGGATGTGCCGGAGCCGGAAGTGGTTACCGAGGTGTTGCGGGTCATGGCCTCCCAGGTGGCCTCCCGGAGTCTGGTGGAGAAACAGGGCTTCAAAGGCCGGCTGCAGATTCTGGCCCTGACCAATGCTGATGCGGAGGTGCGGCAGGAGGCCGAGGAGATTATGGCTTCCCTTTAAAAAAATATTTTATTTTTATTGTCAGTTTGATTGACAATTGTTATCTTTTTCCCTAAAATCCCTCCAGCCTGCAAGGGCTGCATTCCCCCGCTTTTGCCAATCCCCTGGGGCCAGGGGTCTTTAAGGGAGCTTATCCGGTTGTCCGAGCACAAGGAGGTGCTGTGAGCCAAGACGTGGCGGCGAAGGGGAGACTGTCCGCAGCCGGCGACACTCGCCAATCCCCGTATATCTCCCGCATCCTCACCCAGCATCCGCCTTTTCGCCAGCTTCTCTCCCGCCTGCCCCTCTTGGCCGTCACCGACCTGCCAGTGTTGATTATGGGGGAGCCCGGCACCGGCAAGGAGCTGGTGGCCGAAGCGCTGTGGGCTTTGAGTCCTCGGGCCGGGCAGCCTTTCCTCCGTCTCAACTGCGCCAATCTGGGTGGGGATTTGGCCGCCAGCGAACTGTTCGGGCATCTGAAGGGCTCTTTCACCGGCGCGGACCGGACCCGGGCCGGTAAGTTTCAGGCGGCTCACCGGGGCACCCTGTTTCTGGATGAGGTGGGGGAACTACCTCCGGCGGTCCAGCCCCGGCTGCTCCGGGTCCTGGAGCAGGGGGAGATTGAGCCCCTGGGAGGCGACCGCCCCCGGCGGGTGGATGTGCGCCTCCTGGCGGCTACCAACCGGAATCTGCCCCAGCTCATCGCCCAAGGGCGTTTCCGCCAGGACGTGTTTGACCGGCTGGCGGTCCTGGTGGTGGAGCTGCCCCCTTTGCGGGAGCGGGGCGAAGATGTGCTGTTGCTGGCCCGGCATTTTTTGCGAGAGGAGGCCAGGCGTTACCGGCGCCGGGTGGAGGATTTCTCCGCCGCGGCTCAGCGCCGGCTGCAGGAGTACCCCTGGCCGGGCAACGTCCGGGAGCTCAGGAACGTGGTCACCCGAGCCGTACTTTTCAGCTCCACTCCTCTCATTCAGGAATCGGACCTGCTGTTCGCCCCCTCCTGGGGTGCGACCTGGGCCCGGTCCGGTCAGGAAGGGGCCGCCCGTCCCGGGCGCCAGGAGCTGGAGGAGTTGATCCGGCAGGAAAGGGGAAACGTGTCCGCCGCGGCCCGACGCCTGGGAGTGTGCACCCGTACTATTTACCGGTGGCTCAAAACCGCGGGCATAGACCTGAACCGGGTCAGATCCACCCCCGAAGCCGCGGCCTTCCAGGCCCAGAGACACTAAGAGATAAATTACCCAGAGACAGCCAGCTAACCCTCGGCTTTTAATAGAATCGCCGCCACTAAAAAACCCGCCTCTGCCTCTCGCAGGGCGGGTATAATTTTTCCCACCGAAAACCGAAAACTGAAAACCGGATTAAAGCACTGCTCTCACTGCGGTGCGGGCCAGCTCCACGATGAAGTTGGGGAACACCCCGAAGCCGATGATGCTGACGCACAGGCCATAGTTCAGCAGCCGGGTGGGCCAGGACAGCCGGATGGGGGGCAGGCCCTCGCCGGACAGGAAGTAGGCGGCATAGACCACCTTGAGATAGTAGTACAGGGAGATAGTGCCGTTCACCGCGCCGATCAGCACCAGGAAGAAGTAGCCCTGGTTCATGGCCGAGGTGAACAGCAGCAGCTTGCCGGTGAAGCCGATGGAGGGCGGCACTCCGGCCAGGGCGAAAATCCCCAGGATCAGGCTCAGGGTGAGCAGGGGACTGCGATGATAGAGGCCGGCCAGCTCGGCGATTTTCAGGTCCCGGCCGTCGGTAGCCACCTCGTTCAGCACCATGAACACGGTGAAGTTCATGATGAGGTAGGCCAGGGCATAATACACTGCGCTGGCATATCCTGCCTCACTGAAGGCCAGCACCCCCATGAGAATATAGCCGGCGTGGGCAATGGAGGAGTAGGCCAGCATCCTTTTCAGGTCCTTCTGGATGATGGCCACCAGGTTCCCCAGGGTCATGGACACGATGGAGAGGATTACCAGGGTCTGGGCGAAGCTGTAGCCGGCGCTGGCCCCCAGGGCGGCGATACGCAGCACCAGGGCCACGGCCGCGGCCTTGGAGGCGGTGGCGATGAAGGTGACCACCTGATTGGCGCCGCCCTGATACACGTCCGGGGCCCAGAAGTGGAAGGGGAAGACCGAAAGTTTGAACAGGAACCCGGCCAAGGCCAGGAGCACGCCCACCAGGCCGATGGGGCTGGCCAGAAGCTGGGGCATCCTCGGGATGATGTCCACCAGGTAGGTGGAGTGGGTGGCCCCGAAGATGTAGCTCAAGCCGAAGAGCATGAAGCCGCTGGATACCGCGCCGATGAACAGGTACTTGATGCCCGCTTCCACATCAATGTCATCGCCCCGGCGCAGGGGCACCAGGATGTAGAGCGAATAAGAGGAGAGCTCCAGGGAGACGTAGATGGTCAGAAGCTCGACGGAGCTGACCAGCATCATCATGCCCAGGGTGCAGGTGGTAAGAAACAGGTAAAATTCGGGGTGCAGGCGCTCCTCAATGCCGGCCAGGTTGCGGGAAATCATGAAGACCAGGAAAAGGCCCAGGGCCAGGGCAAACTTGAAAATCTGGCTGAACAGGTCCACCCGGTAGGCCTGGAAAAAGAGGTCGCCCCTTTGGAACAGGCAGACCAAGGCCACCAGCACGCCTAGGCCGGCCAAGGTGGCGGCGATGGTGTTCACTGCCCGGGGGTGGGGCTGGCGCTTCAGACTCAAGCAAAACAGCACCAAGGCTACCAAGAGGAAATAGAGTTCCGGTCCGAAGAGCAACATGTCCATACCTTACATTCCCTGGATGAAGGGTACGATGGAGGTTTTAATCAGGCCCACCATCACCTGGGGGAAGAGCCCGAAGAAAATCAGGAAGCCGATCAATATCATCCGGGGCAGCCCCAGGAACGGGCTGACGTCCTCATGGTGGATGAAATTGGGATTGGGCTCGTTGAAAAAGGTGTTTTGCACCACCCGGAGGGCGAACAGGGCGCCGATGACCAGGGCGGCGATGGCGAAGAGGCCGCGGATGGGGAAGACCTTGACCGCGGCGATGAGCACCAAAAGCTCGGCCCAGAAGCTGGCCATGCCCGGCACCCCGGCGCCGCACAGGGCTGCGGTGATGAAAAAGGCCGAGGCCACCGGCATAATTTTACTGAAGCCCCCCAGTTCATGGATTTCCCGGGTATGGGTGCGGTCATAGATGAAGCCCACCGAGGAGAAGAAGAGGGCGGTCATGACCCCGTGGGCGAACATCTGGAAGACCGCGCCGTTCAGGCCGTCCAGGGTGCCGGTGGCCAGCCCCAGACCCACAATCCCCATGTGGGAGACAGAGGAGTAGCCGATGACATATTTCAAGTCGGTCTGGGCCAAGCCCACAAACACTCCGTAGACGATGCCGGTGGCCGCCAGCAGAGCCATGAGCTGGGCCCAGTACTGGAAGCCCTGAGGGCAGAGATACATGGCGATCCTAAGGATGGCGAAGGAGCCCAGCTTCATGAGCACGCCGGCGTGGAGCATGGATACCGCAGTGGGCGCGGCCACGTGGCCTACGGGAGACCATGTGTGGAACGGCCATACACCCGCCAGGACCCCGAAGCCCAGGTACATCATCACAAAGGCCAGCTTCTGGATCCAGGGGGAAAACTGCACCGCGTGCAGGCGCACCATGTCAAAGGTGAACAGGCCGGAGCTGGAATAAAGCAGCAGAATGCCGGGAATGATGAGGCCGCTGCCCGCCATGAGGTAGAGAGTGAGCTTCATGGCGGCGTAGATCTTGCGGGTGGAGCCCCAGATGAGGATGAGGATGTACATGGGCACCACCGCAATCTCATAAAACAGGAAGAAAAAGAACATGTCGTAGGACATGAACACGCCAAAGACCCCGGTGACCAGGGCCAGCTGGAAGATGAAGTATTCCTTGACCCGCTCCTGGAGTTCCCACATGGTGAGCACGCCGGTGAAAATGACGATGCCGGTCAAAAGCAGGAGGGGCGCGTTCATGCCTTCCACGCCTACAAAGTAGGTGATACCGAACCCTTTCACCCACTCGTACTTTTCCACGAACTGGATGCCCCCCAGGACCCGGTCGTAGGCCACAAAGGTATAGATGGACAGGGCGAAGCTGATACCCGCGGCCACCAAGGCCACCATGCGGATGGCCAAGCCCCGCTCCTCTTTCAGAAACAGCAGGATGGTCAGCCCCACCACCGGGGACAGCAACATGCAGGTGAGATAGGGAAAGTTTGCCAGATGCTCAGTCATATTCAGCGACCCATGAGGAGATAAATCCCGACGCCCGCCAGAACCAGCACCATGAACAGCAGGTTGAGCTGCAGGAAGGCGGTTTGGATGAAAGACAGCCAGCGGCCGCTGCCGATGGTGCCCAGGGCCACGGCGTCCACGCCGCCGTCCACCACCCGCCGGTCATTGTAGGTAAAGGTCCGGGAGAAGATGCCGTAAATCACCGCGTTCAGGAACCAGCGCCAGAAATGGTCCATATACCACTTCTGGATGAAGAAGTTTTCAATTATGGGGAATTTGCTGATGAAGCCGGTCCAGTTGGCCTTCCGGGAGCCCCAGTCCAGCCAGGCCAGGCCGATGCCGCTCAGGGCGCAGCCCACCGCCAACCCCAAAAGGAGATAGTTCATTGCATGGGGATGGGCTTCGCCCAGGAGAAACTTTTCCAGCGGCGCCTGCAGGAAGCCCAGGATACAGGTAAAGATAGCCAGGACAATGAGGGGAAAGGACATGACCCAGGGAACCCCATGATGCTCCTCGTGGTTGTGGGAGTCGTGGCGGGAAAAGCAGCACGAAGATTACCCGGAAGGTGTAATAGGCGGTCAGGAAGGCCCCGAAGAGGCCCATACCCACCCACAGTTTGTTGTCCAGATGCCACAGTTGGCCCAGGATGGCCTCCTTGCTGAAGAAGCCGGCAAAGGGAAAGATGCCGGACAAGGCCAAGGCCGCGATGGTCACGGTGACCATGGGGATCAGGAGCTTGCGGCCGCCCTCCTTGCTCATGACGAAGAAGTCGTTGGTGCCGAAGTGGTGGATGAACACTCCGGCGCACAAGAAGAGTAAGGCCTTGAAGGCCGCGTGGGTGGTCAGGTGGTAGTAGCCGGCGAACAGGGTGCCGTGGGCCAGGCCGGCGGCAGCCAGCCCCATGGCCATGAATCCCAACTGACTGATAGTGGAATAGGCCCAGACCTGCTTGATGTCCTTGGCCACCATACCGATGGTGGAGGAGAGAATCAGGGTAATAGTGGAGATGACCAGGACCACGGTCATGGCCGTGGGCGAGGCGGCGAAAAACGGAAAAAGGCGGGTTATGAGGTACACACCCGCGGCCACCATGGTGGCGGAATGCAACAGGGCCGAAACCGGAGTGGGGCCCTCCATGGCGTCCGGCAACCACACATGGATGGGAAACTGGGCCGACTTGCCGCACACCCCGCAGAAAATCAACAGGGCGCACAGGGTGATTTGGAACTCGGTGAGCTTGTGGGTGAGGCCCAGCTTGTTGATGTCTGCAATGCCCAAACCGAAGAGACTCAAGTCCTTCATGAAGTAAAGCAGGAAGGCCAAGCCCATGTAAAAGCCGATGTCTCCGAAGCGGGTGACCACGAAGGCCTTCTTGCCGGCTTCCGAGGCGGAGAACTTTTCATACCAGAAGCCAATGAGCAGATAGGAAGACAAGCCCACCAATTCCCAGGAGACGAACAACTGCACCATGCCGCTGGCGGACACCAAGCTCAGCATGGACATGCCGAACAGCGACAGTTCGGCGTAGTAGCGGGCAAAGCCCGGGTCCCCTTCCATGTAGCCGATGGAGTATATCTGAATGAGCCAACTGATGGTGGCCACGAGCACCAGCATGAGCAGGCTCACCGGGTCAATGTGGAAGCCGAAGGGCACGATGATGGCATCAGACACCATCCAGTTGACCTGGGTAATGATAGGTTGGGCCAGGGAGGTGCCTTTGACGGTGAAAAAGAGCCACCAAGCCAGAACCAGAGGGATGGTGGAGCAGGTCAGGGAGATACCCAGGGACAGCTTGGGGCGCCACCAAGTAAAGACCATGATAATGCCAAAGGCCAGAGCTGGCAGCCCCACGATGGCCAGGCAGGTGAGAAAAAGAGGATCAACGGAGCCGAGGTGGAATCCCATGGTTATCCTCTGAGTTCAGTGGCTTGTTCCACGTTGATGGCTTTGAGTTTCCGGTAAACCGCGATGATGATGCTCAGGGCAATGGCCGCTTCGGCGGCGGCCACCGCCATAATAAACAAGGCGATAATCTGGCCCACGGCCGGGTGCGGGGCCAGGAAGCGGTTGAAGGCCATGAAATTGATCATGGCGGCGTTAAGAATGAGCTCCACCGAGATGAGGATGGCGATGAGATTGCGCCTGGCCAGCACACCGTAGAGCCCGATGGCGAAAAGAATCAGGGCCAGATAGAGATAAGTTTGCAACTGATTGAACACCAGCATAAGTAACCCCTGAAACTAGGAACTGCCCCGCCCCCCCCGGGCGTTGACGATGGCACCCAACATGGCCACCAGCAGGAGCAGGGAAATCACTTCAAAAATCAGGACGTACTTGGTGAGGAGGTAATGGCCCAAAGTGGTGATGGACCAGTCCAGGCTGCGCTCCGCGGCGGGCACCCACCGGGTGATCTTGGTCAGAATCGCCAGGAAAACAAACACTGCGCCGGCCCCCAGCACCGCACCCTGGATTTTCAAGGGACTGCGGGGCGGGGCCGGCAGGTACATGGGCTGGGACAGCATGATGGCGAAGCAGATGGCGATGCAGATAGCTCCCACATAAATGAGAATTTCCATCAAGGCCACAAAGGGACTGTTAAGGTAGAGAAAGAGCCCGGCCACCCCGATGAGGGACAGGGCCAGCCCCAGGACGTTGTGGAAGATGTTCCGGGCGGCCACGGCGATCAGGGCGCCCACCACGGTGGCGGCCACCACCAGCAGAAAGCCGAGGGTGGCAATACCCTGCGGGGTAAAGGGAAACAACAGGGCCTTCATTCTTTTTTCTCCTCTGCCGCCGGAGCTGCTTCTTCTGGTTCCTTTTTTTCAGGCTTCTCGGGCTTCTC